>DYMG01000039.1 GCA_020721655.1 Paludibacter propionicigenes
AAAATCTTGGTCGTGATGTCCTAAATATAGCTCTGAGAACATATTTTTTTCACTAACTACATAATCTACCGAAGGTAAAAATGGTTTTATATCTAAAATTGGGGTTTTATCGAACATATCTACACCGCTCACAAATATTTTGCAGCCAATAATTGTATCAATTTTTATAAGGGATAAACCTATTGGGTTTGGGCGACGTGGCGAACGAGTAGCAAAAAGACCGTATTCATGTTCACTTTCTGGTGGTTTTACAATTCCTTCCCAACCTTTAGCTTGGTTAAAATGCATTAGTACCCAAATATATTCAAACTCGCTTAAATTCTGCAATGACGAATAATATATTGTGTCTAATATTATTATGCCTTTACTTTCTGGTCTTAAAATTCCTTGTCGTGGAGCTCCTGTTTTTAGTGTATATTTTGATGAAAACCAACCTATTGGGGTGTATTCAATTTTATTTTTTTTGCAAGATGTTATAACTAATAAAATAATCAATACTGCAATAAAAACATTGGGTTTCAAAATTTAAAGTTTTAGAAAATTTCGTGTTATTCCTTTTTCCCATTCATCAGAAATTTGTTTGAAATTAAATTTAACAATTTGTAATTGAGTTTCAATTTCATCAGCTATAGCTAAAATACACACAAATTTTTGCTTCATTATATTAATATTGCCACCAAAGACTGAGTTTATAAGCACATTAACATTATACGGTTTTAATAAAACTGCTACGCCATTGGCTTTTTGTGGGTCGGCATGCATTCGTTCTTCTTCGCTTGAGTTTTCTACAGTTGCGATTAGTTTTATATTGTTGTTAGAAATTTCATAAATGCAATATTTTTTTGCTTCACCAAAATGCGATTTTGTAAAGTTTTTACCATCGTCGGTAGCAATTGCTACGATTAATTTTTCCATAAATTACTTTTTAGCACATTGGTGTTCCGCCTGTTTTCCAATTGGCGTGTTCAATTTCAAGAAAATGTTGCTTTTCTTGTTCGTTCATAACTCTATCGGTGTATTCGAACTTAAACCCAAACGACTCGGCAACAATTTTCACAGAATCTACTAATGTTGCTTTTATTGGAATGTTTGGGAAAGGAAACGAAAATTCTGCAATTATTTTATCGTTTTCTAATTTTACTTTACTTAAAATTCCTAAATTTTGTAAAGTTGCATTTATTGATGGGTGCTCAACAAACGAAATTGCTTTTAATACTATTTCTTCTGACATTTTTTATAGCAAAGTTATTAATTATTTTAATATGTTTTTATTAAATTTTCACAAATAATTTATGGCTGTTTTTAACTGATTTAGTGCTTTAGTTAACACTTCTTTCGTGCAAGCAACATTCATTCGCATATATTTTTCGCCACCAGAACCAAAGGCATTTCCTAAATTTAGTGCAATTCCGGCTTTGTTTATTAAAAAATCATTTAGGTCGTTGTCTGTCATATTAAGTTTTGAAAAATCAATCCACAAAAGGTATGTTGCTTCTGGTTTAATAAAGTTTATTTGAGGTATTTCTTCTGAAATAAATTTATGTGCAAAATTAATATTTTCTAAAATGTAGTTTTTCATTTCGACAACCCATTCATATCCATTAGTGTATGCTGCTTCCGATGCAATATTTCCGAATACATTTCCTAAATTTAAGTGCAAATTTTCTAAATAAAGGTTATATGTTTTTTGTAGTTTTTTGTTTCCAAATATTGCAACAGAAGTGCTTAATCCTGCTAAATTAAAAGTCTTGCTGGGAGCCATAAAAGTTATTGTATTTTCTCTTGCATACTCAGATATAGTAGCAATAGGAATATGTTTGTTTTGAGAAAAAACTATATCGGAATGTATTTCATCTGAAATAATTAAGACCTCATTTTTTTCGCAAATTTCAACAAGTTTTTCTAATTCTTGTTTTTTCCAAACCCTACCAACCGGATTATGAGGATTGCTTATTATTATCATTTTGGTTCTCAAATCTATTTGAGAGAGCAAATCATCAAAATCCATTGCATAACAACCGTCTTTACTAACAAGTTTATTTTCAACGACTTGCCTTCCATTTTCTTTAATTGTAGTAAAAAATGGAAAATAAACAGGTGGTTGTACAATAATTTTATCGCCAGGTTTTGTAAAAGCCAGAACAGAAATAGCAATACCCGGAACAACACCCGGACTAAAGCTTATTTGTTTTAGATTAATTTCCCAATTATGGTAAGTTTTTACCCAATTTACAATTGAATCATAAAAACTGTCCGGACGAAAACTATATCCATAAATCTGATGTTCTGCACGTTGTAATATTGCATCTTTAATAAAACTTGGTGTTTCAAAATCCATATCGGCAACCCACATTGGAATTACATCGTCTTTTTTAAATAGTTTTTTTCGCAAATCGTACTTTATACAATTTGTGTTTTCACGATTTATTATTTTATCGAAATTATATTTCATAATATTTTTTTATAAAAGTAAAAAAAACAATACGATTTACTAAATAATTTAAGCTGTAAATCAGGGCAACCGCACACTTTTTTTAACAGTGCAAACTCATACTTTAACATTTAAAACTTTTAATAAATATTCCTGATTCCAGCCATCTTTAAGCCTTTTGCCAGCAATTCCTTGCTTTTCTGTTTTTTCATTTTTCAAGAGATTAAGTGCTATTTTTAAAAGAATGGAATAGTTTTGGGCAGCATTTTTATTTCTTTTTCTTGAAGCGTCTTCTGAAAATCAGAAATAATACTGCATTTTCTTGTTTCAATTCGCCCCTGTCCAATATCTATATTTGTATCAATTTCAATGTTTTTTGAAAATTTAAATTCATCCTTAATTTCTTCTAATAATTGTTTTTGGTTTTCTTTTACTGCTAATATATAATCAGCATCATTATCAATAATTTTCTTAGCTATCTCTGTTTGCGTACCCATTGCATCAATTGTAATAATGCAATCTTTTATCATTAAACGTTCCAGTAGCACTGGTATTGCTGTAATTTCGTTAGATTTCTCATTTACTCTAACTTGTCCTAAAACTAAATTGTTTTCGTTTGCCCATGCACTGACCATCTGTACAGGGAATTTTTTGCCATTTGCTTTTGCTCCTCGTAATGTTTTTCCATCAATAGCGATTACTTGACCTTTGGTGATTTCTGATAAAGAATTAACCCATTCCATAAACACTGTTCAAACTGATTGCTATCAATTGCAGAAAACACTCTGTTTATGGTGTTTTCAGAAGGAATTCCATTTTTTAATTCTATAAATTTGCGAAGAAAATCTTCTTTTAAAATGGCAAACTCAACCATTTGTTTCCATATTTCTGCACCAGAAATGACTGAAATAATACCACAACTAAGCTGTGTAATTGGTTTATATGGCTTCTGTGGTCTTTAATACTGCCAAAATACTCATTAATTTATCATCTGCACTCATGCTGTTTAATTATTTGATTATCAGCATAATATACAAATAATTAATAACTTGAACAACTAGTAAATCAGAGTTTTTTTGATATTTTTAATAAAAACGTGTGCGGTTGCCCTGTATAAAAAGATTATTTTATTTTAGATTAGACATAACAGGTTTTAGTTAATTACTGATAATAAGCCTGTTAAAATAGTTAGGCTTTTCAAAATTAAACCTGTTGTGATTTTTTTATACTGAACTCATATAATAAAAGATAGTTTTTACAGAAAAACTTTAAAAATAATCTTTACTATTGTAGTAAATCTTAATTTTAAAACGTTGTACGAAAAATTAAATTTAATAAAATGAAAAAAATAGTATTATCAATTTTAACAATAGCAATTTTTATAAGTTGCAATAATGTAGAAAAACCAAAAGAAAAAATGGCAATTTCGTATCCAAAAACAAAAAAAGTTGACACAGTAGATGTGTATTTTGGCAATAAAGTAACAGACCCTTACAGATGGTTAGAAGACGATAACTCCGAAGAAACAAAGGCATGGGTAAAAGCCGAAAACGAAGTAACACAAAAATATTTATCGGAAATACCTTTTATTTCAAAAGTAAAAGAGCGATTAAAAAAACTTATGGACTATCCCAAACGAAGCGAACCTTTTTTTGAAGGTGGAAAATATTTTTTCTATAAAAACGACGGATTACAAAATCAAAGTATTTTAATGGTGCAAGATAATTTAGATGCTCAGGCAAAAGTACTGTTAGACCCAAATAAATTATCTGACGATGGAACAGTTTCATTATCAAATATATCGGTTTCAAAAGATGGCAAATATTTAGTGTATTCAGTCGCCAGAAGTGGTTCCGACTGGAACGAAATTTATGTTAGAGATATAACAACAACTGAAGATATAGACGAACACATTAAATGGGTTAAATTTTCGGGAATTTCGTGGTATAATAATGGCTTCTATTACAGTGGTTACAATGCTCCTAAAGATGGAAAAGCTCTAACAGCAGAAAACAAATTTCACAAACTTTTTTACCATAAATTGGGAACTTCACAAGAAAAAGATGTGGTAGTTATAGAAAGTAAAACAGACTCGTCGCTTATGTACACTGGTGGTGTTAGCGACGACGCAAAATTCCTAATTATTGATGAAGAAAAACTTGGAACAAGAGGCAATAAAATTATAATTAAAGATTTAACAAATACAGCCTCAAAATTTGTAGAATTAAACAAAGGTTTCGATAACCGAGTTTATTTAGTAGATAATATTGGAAACGATATGTATATATCTACAAACGAAAATGCTCCAAACAACAAATTAATAAAAATTACTTTTCCAAACACTAAAGCAATTACAGAAATAATACCCGAAAAAAAAGAAGTTTTAGATGGCATTTCATTGGTTAATGGTAAATTGTTTGCCAATTATATGAAAGATGCACACAATAAACTTGAAGTTTATGACTATTCCGGCAAATATTTGTACGACATAAAATTACCATCTGTAGGAACAGTAAGCACACCTAACGGCAAAATAGACCAAAACATTATATTTTACACATTTACGTCTTTCACTTACCCATCAATAATATATAAATACAACGTTTCAGAAAACAAATCGGAGATATATTACAAATCGAAACTCGATTTTAAAACAGACGATTACGAAACAAAACAAGTTTTTTATACAAGTAAAGATGGCACAAAAATACCTATGTTTATAGTTTATAAAAAAGGCTTAAAATTAAATGGAAATAACCCAACTTTACTTTACGGATATGGCGGATTTAATATTAGTTTAACACCAAGTTTTAGTGTAACACGTTTAGTTTTACTCGAAAATGGGGGCGTTTTTGCAATGGCAAATATACGTGGAGGCGGAGAATATGGCGAAGAATGGCATCAAGCCGGAACAAAACTCAATAAACAAAATGTTTTCGACGATTTTATTGCAGCTGGCGAATATTTAATAAAAGAAGGTTATACATCTAACAAAAAACTTGCAATTCAAGGAGGTTCAAATGGTGGACTTTTAGTTGGTGCAGTTGTAAACCAACGACCCGATTTAATGCAAGTTGCATTGCCAGCAGTTGGAGTAATGGATATGCTACGCTTTCATAAATTTACAATTGGCTCGGCTTGGGTTTCCGATTACGGTTCTAGCGAAGAAAATATAGAAGAATTTAATTATTTACTAAAATATTCGCCAGTTCATAATGTTAAAGAAAATGTAAATTATCCGGCAATAATGGTAATGACTGCCGACCACGACGACAGAGTGGTGCCTGCACATTCGTTTAAATATGCCGCCACACTTCAAGAAAAATATAAAGGCACAAATCCAGTTTTAATACGAATAGAAAGTAAAGCCGGACACGGTGCCGGAAAACCAACCGAAAAAGTTATTGAAGAATCATCTGATATTTACTCTTTTATGTTTTATAATATGGGTTTAGAATTATATCCAGATAAAAAATAAAGCGGAATAACTACATAAAAAAAGCTCTATAAATTTAATTATAGAGCTTTTTTTCTTTTATAAATTTAGCGTTTACTACTTCTGCTACTATAACCTGTTTTTCTATCTTTTTTATCGCCAGAGCTTTTGTATTTGTCTGACGATTTGTATTTACCAGAATCTCGAGAGCCTTTGTATTCAGATTTACGTCCAAAATCTTTAGACCCACTTTTATGTTCTGAATCTCTATTTTTTTTGAAGTCGCTTTTTCTAGTTTCGTTTGAGCCTTTTTCTTCAGCAAGTTGAATAACTACTTTTTCTCCATCGTAATCTACATTATTTAATTGGTTTAAAATATCTTTTTCAAATTGTTTTTCTACTTCAAAAAATGAAAAACTTTTTAAAATATCAACTTTTCCAATACCAACATTATCGCTGTTTAAATTTCGGTTTACCCAACCAATTAATCGTGAAGGATTTAGCTCGTCTTTAGCTCCCTTATTTATGAAAAATCTTGAGTAACTTGCACTTCCTCTTGGTCTTTCTCGCCAAGGTTTATCTTTACTATCGTTGTCTTTGTCGCTATTTCTACCTCTGTCGCTATTTCTATCAGCTTTTCGGTCTTTGTCAGATACGTTAATGTCTTTAGAGTTTTTGTAGTATTCTAAAAATCTGTTAAATTCAACCGAAGCAATTCGTTTAATAAGGTCTTCTTTGGTTAGAAGGTCTAAATTTTCGTATATTTTTGGTAAAAATGGAGCTATTTCAGATTCAATAACTTCAATATTTTTAATATTTTCTATAATATTAAAAAGTTGAATTTCGCAAATTTCTTTACCAGAAGGAATGTTTTTGCGGTCAAATTTTTTACCAACTTTTTTTTCTAGTTGTTTTATTTTATCTTGTTCGCGAGTATTTATTATTGCTATAGATATGCCTTTTTTGCTTGCCCTACCGGTTCTACCACTACGGTGAATATATGCTTCTAATTCATCGGGTAAGTTGTAATTTATTACGTGAGTAAGGTCGTTTACGTCTAACCCCCTGGCTGCAACATCTGTTGCTACAAGCATTTGTAGGTTTTTTTCTCTAAAACGAAGCATTACGTGGTCTCGTTGCGATTGAGATAAATCGCCATGTAGTGCATCGGCATTGTAGCCATCTTTTATTAGTTTATCGGCTACTTCTTGTGTTTCTCTTCGTGTTCTACAAAAAACAATGCTGTAAATGTTTGGATTCATATCTGCCAAACGTTTTAGGGCTATGTAACGGTCTTTTGCGTGTGCTACATAATATTCGTGAGATACGTTTTCTGCTCCTTTGTTTGAACCTCCAACAGCAATTTCTTCCATGTTTTTCATGTATTTGTTTGCTATGGCATACACCTCTTTTGGCATTGTTGCCGAAAATAAAAGAGTTTGTTTGTCTTCGGGGGTTGTTTCAAGTATTGAGTCTAAATCGTCTTTAAAACCCATATTTAGCATTTCGTCGGCTTCGTCTAAAACTAACCATTTAATTTTATTAATTATTAGACTCTTTCTATTAATTAAATCGTTTACTCTGCCAGGAGTTCCAACAACTATATGAGCTCCTTTTTTCAGATTTCTTATTTGAGTATCAATGCTTGCTCCTCCATAAACAGGTATTACAGAAAATCCGCTTATGTGTTTAGAAAATTTTGTTAAATCTTCGGTAATTTGAATAGCAAGTTCTCTGGTAGGACTTAAAATTAAACCTTGTACTTGTTTTAAACCAATATCTGCTTTTTCAATTATTGGCAAACCAAAGGCTGCTGTTTTGCCTGTACCGGTTTGTGCAATGGCTATTAAATCGTTTGTTGATGCTAAGATAAATGGTATTGTTTTTTCTTGTACAGCAGTAGGGTTTTCAAAACCCAATTCATTTATAGCTTTAAGTATATTATCACTTAAACCTAATTCGTCAAATTTTTGCATATAATTTTGTGTGTTTATTTCTGTATTTCCAATTTACAGAAACTTTCTTTATGTGAAAATACTTTTAAATTTTCTGCAAAGGTACATTTATTTATTGATATTATTTACTAATTTGTGCATTTTGATTGTATAATATTGTTTATTAGTCAAATATATTTTGAAAAGGATTAATACTAAAGCGAAGTGCGTTTTTTCTTTCATAATAATTATGCCTATTTTTGATGTTTAATTTGTGGAAAATGAATGCAGAAATAATAACCATTGGCGATGAAATTTTAATAGGACAAATTATTGATTCAAACTCGGCATTTATAGCCAAAGAGCTCAATAATATTGGAGTTTCAATAGTTCAAATAACATCAACATCAGACACCGAACAAGCCATAATAAACTCAATAAAAAGTGCCGAAACTCGTGCCGAAATAATAATAATGACCGGTGGTTTGGGTCCTACAAAAGACGATATTACAAAACACACAATTGCAAAATATTTTGATACAGAATTGGTTTTTAATCAAGATGTGTATAATCATGTTAAAGAATTACTCTCATCAAGAGGCATTTCTATGAATGAGTTAAATTCAAAGCAAGCATATTTACCTAAAAATTGTAAAGTTTTGTTTAACAAAGTTGGTACTGCCTCCGGAATGTTATTTAATCAAAATGGGAAAACATATATATCAATGCCGGGTGTGCCTTTTGAAATGAAATACATAATTAAAGAGGGTGTTGTTCCATACATTAAAAATAATTTTGTAACAGAAGAAATAATACATAAAACAATATTAACGCAAGGAATACCAGAATCGCACTTGGCTAAAACTATCGAAAATTGGGAAAATAATTTACCTAAAGAGCTAAAACTTGCATATTTACCTCAACCAGGAATAGTTCGTTTAAGATTATCGACTAAAGGTAAAGACAGAGCCAAACTTATTAGTATTATTGATAATGAGGCTGTTAAGCTAAACAAAATAATTCCAGATGCAATATTTGGTTACAATGAAGAAAAAATAGAAGAAGTAATATACGCATTGCTTAAAAAACAAAACAAAACACTTTCTACTGCCGAAAGTTGTACGGGTGGGTATATTTCATCGTTAATAACTTCAATACCTGGAAGTTCAGCTATATTTAAAGGAAGTGTAGTTGCATATTCAAACGAAATAAAAACAAAAATTTTAAATGTTTCGGATAAAACTATTGAAGCTTATGGGGCTGTTAGTAAAGGAGTTGTGGAGGAAATGAGCAAGGGTTTGCTAAAATTGTTTAACACAGATTTTGTAATTTCAGTATCGGGAATAGCCGGACCAGATGGTGGCACACCAGAAAAACCTGTTGGTACAACTTGGATTTGTGTTGCCACAAAAGATAAAACAATTTCGGAAAAGCATTTACTTGGTGAAGACAGAGAAAGAAATATAAGACGTGCTACATTAGTAGCGTTAAATATGCTCAGAACTAATTTTTTAAAAAAGAGTCTAACTCCTTAAATCCGCAATTTTTTTCGTAAATGGTTGTAGGTAAAAACACCAGCAACATTCAAGTTGCACCAGTCAGGTGAGACCATCTGACTGAATTTCAAACACATAAGTATAAATTTGCAAATTTACGGAAATCTATAAATTGGTATAATTTGCTATTCGTCGTCGCCAACTTCTGCGTTTAAACCTTTGGTGTATTGGCTCATAGCATTGTAACTCATACCCATGCTCGAAAATCCGCCATCGTGAAATAGGTTTTGCATTGTTACTTTCTTAGTTAAATCTGAAAAAAGTGTTATGCAATACCCTGCACATTCTTCTGCTGTGGCGTTTCCTAAAGGCGACATACGTTCTGTAAAATCCATTAATCCATCAATTCCTTTTACACCACTACCTGCTGTGGTCATTGTTGGCGATTGCGATATTGTGTTTATGCGTACTTTTTTATCTCTACCATAAATATAGCCAAAACTTCTAGCAATTGATTCTAACATTGCTTTAGCGTCTGCCATATCGTTATATCTATAAAGTGTTCGTTGTGCTGCAACATAAGAAAGTGCAACCACCGAGCCCCATTCGTTTATTGCGTCTTTTTCGCGAGCAAGTTGCAGTAATTTGTGAAACGAAATTGCTGAAATATCAATTGTTTTGTGATAGAAATCGTAGTTTATATTATCGTATTTTAAGCCTTTACGAACGTTCATCGACATACCTATAGAATGTAATATAAAATCTATTTTTCCGCCAAGAATTTGTTGCGATTTATCTAATAGCATTGATAAATCTTCTATGCTTGTGGCATCGGCAGGTATTACTTGCGAATTTGTTGCTGTTGCTAAATCGTTAATATTTCCGTATCTGAGGGCAATAGGTGTGTTTGTAAGTGTAAAAACAGCACCTTCTTCGTGTGCTTGTTCTGCTACTTTCCAAGCAATAGATTTTTCGTTTAGTGCACCAAAAATAATTCCTCTTTTACCCTTTAATAAATTGTATGACATAATGAATTTTTATTGTTGTAAAACATAATTTTTGCAAATATACGTATTAAAATGTATTTGATAATTGAGGTCAGTCTAAAAAGTTATAAAGTTGAAATTTTATAAAGTTAAATTATTGATAATAAGAATTTTAATTCAAATTTACAATAATACATAAAATACTGATAATTAAATACATATCCTATTTAATGAAAATTAAACTGACTTTTTATACCGGGCTCATAATTTATTACGTATTTTATTGTTTTCGAGCAATAACTTTTTCTACTGCTTTTACAATGTTTTCGGCATTTAAACCATATTTTTCTAAAAGTTGCTCGGGAGTACCGCTTTCACCGAATGTGTCGTTAACACCAATCATTTCTACAGGTGTAGGGTAATTTCTTGAAAGTAATTGAGCTATACTATCTCCTAAGCCACCATTTAGCATGTGTTCTTCGGCTGTAACAACTGCTTTAGTTTTTTTTACGGAATTAAGAATTGCGTTTGTGTCTAAAGGTTTTATGGTATGAATGTTAATTATTTCGGCATCAATACCTTTATTAGCAAGAATTTCGCCGGCTTTTATAGCTTCCCAAACTAAGTGTCCGGTGGCAATAATTGTTACATCGGCACCTTCGTTTATCATTAAGGCTTTTCCAATTTCAAATTCTTGATTTTCGGGTGTAAAATTAGCTACTTTTGGTCGTCCAAATCGAAGATAAACAGGACCAACATATTTAGCTGCGGCTATTGTTGCGGCTTTAGTTTGGTTATAGTCGCACGGATTAATAACTACCATATTTGGGAGCATTTTCATTAGTCCAATATCTTCTAATATTTGATGAGTTGCACCATCTTCGCCAAGAGTTAAGCCGGCGTGAGAAGCGGCAATTTTTACATTTTTTTTCGAATATGCTACCGATTGGCGAATTTGGTCGTAAACTCTGCCTGTAGCAAATGCAGCAAATGTTCCAATAAAAGGAATTTTTCCACCAATTGTTAGTCCGGCAGCAACACCTGTCATATTAGCTTCGGCAATACCTGCTTGAAAAAATCTTTCCGGAAATTCAGCAACAAATTCTTCCATTTTTAACGAGCCTATTAAGTCGGCACACATTGCAACAACGTTTTTATTGTTTTTTCCTGCCTCTAAAAGACCTGCCCCAAAACCTGAGCGAGTGTCTTTATTTTCTGTAGAAATGTATTTTTTCATTATTGTTTACCTTTATTTTTTAAATTAATCACTTATTTGCTATATTATTAATTTATTCTTACTAATTGCGAGCCGTTAGATATTACCTTAAATTCTTGTTGTATGGTACTTTTGGAGTCTATCATACTTTTAAGGCGAAATTCTACTATATAGTTTCCGGGTTGTAATTTTAGGGTTTCTTTTGTTAAATATGGCGATAGGTTGTAAACCCATTCCATTTTTCCGTTATTAATTATGTAAATGCTACCAAAACCTAAACTTTGACGCACAAATGTTATTAATCCAGGGTTTGGTATTTGTATTTTGGTGGTATAATTTTGTTTTATTTCAACATCGGTTACGTAAATTCGAGGTAATGTTAGTATTTCTAAATCGTAAGAACCGGTAATGTATTTTTCTGTTGTGTTAACATTTTGAACATTAAGTGTTTCGTGTTTATTTTTCTTTCTAATAATTGAATTTACATCTAGTAAACTACCATTGCTTGATAGAATGTTTAAATATCCTTGAGGTGCATCTACAGCAAAAATTGAATGTTTTCCGGGTGTAAGTTTTGCACTATCAATAAAAACAGGCGGAATAGTGTGTATATGTATTTTGTATGTGCTAAAAGCATCTAATTTAAGGGTGTCGGGATTTCCTCTTTGGTTTATTGAATGTATAAAGTTATATTTAATTTTATTTGAAAATGAATCGTAAAATGTCATATTTACGTTTGTTTCTGTGGGGTTTCCATCGGTATCGAGTAAGTTAATTTGACAAGTTGTGTTATTAAGAGCTTCGGAAATTACAACATTTAAAATATCTCCTAATTGTTTTGGGTCGGCTGCATTATAATAGTTTCCAACACATTCAAAAGTTTTTTTAAACATCATATCTAAACCAATTCCAATAACAAAAGGTTTAAGAATAATTCCTTTTTTTTGAAGAGCTATTGAAACGGCACAAGGGTCGCCATCGCAAGCCTCAACGCCATCGGTAATTAAAATTATAATGTTTCTACTGTTTTCGTCGGGAAAATCGTTGGCGGCGTATTCTATAGATTTTGCTATTGGTGTTGTCCCTTTTGGCGATATTTTACTTAAAAAATCTATTATTTCTTCCGAATTATTTTTTTTAAATGAAACTTCCAGTCGGGTATCGCTGCAATCTTGTGGTGGTACGTAGCTTTGGTGTCCATAAACACGTAGTCCTAATTGTACATTTTCTACTGTTTTTAGGCTGTCAACCATTTTAATTAAAATGCGTCGTGCTATATCTATTTTTCTACCGTCTTTGTTCCATATACCGGTCATACTTTGCGAACCATCGAATACAAACAAAATACGTGTTAGTCTATTTTGAGATATTAGGTTAATCGAAAAAGATATAAATATGAGTAGAATTAATTTTTTTATCATAGTTTTTTAGTAATCGCCTAAAGTTTCTTGAAGTTGAGATAGTGCATTTTTTAGTTGTTCGTCGTTAGGCGCAACTCCGTGCCATTTGTGAGAGCCCATCATAAAATCTACTCCAAATCCCATTTCGGTGTGCATTAGTATTACAATTGGTTTTTGGTTTCCTGTTTGTTGTTTTGCTTGCGATAAAATTTTTATAATATCGTCCATATTATTACCTTGCATTTCTAAAACAATCCATCCAAAAGCCTCAAATTTAGCACGTAAATTGCCCAAATTCATAATATCGTCGGTTGTTCCATCAATTTGCACTTTGTTGTAGTCTATAGTTGCAATTAAGTTATCAATTTTACGAGCTGAGGCAAAAAGAGCGGCTTCCCAAATTTGTCCTTCTTCAAGTTCGCCATCGCCGTGAAGCGAATATACTATGTTTGTGTCGTTATTTAATTTTTTTGCTAGAGATGCTCCGGCGGCAACAGAAAGTCCTTGCCCTAAAGAGCCTGAGGCAATTCGTATGCCGGGTAAATTTTCTGCAGTTGTAGGGTGTCCTTGTAATCGCGAGTTTAATGCTCTAAAAGTTTTTAATTCTGATGTTGGGAAGTATCCAGAACGAGCTAAAACGCTGTACCATACAGCAGAAAGGTGTCCGTTTGATAGAAAGAATAGGTCTTCGTTTTCGCCATCAATAGTAAAATTTGAGGGGTCTTTTTTTAATACTTTAAAATACAATGCAGTTAAAAAATCAGCACAACCTAAAGAGCCTCCTGGATGTCCAGAGTTTTTTTCATGAACCATACGCACAATGTCTCTTCTTACTTGTGAAGCTATTTCTTTTAATTCAGTTATTTCTGCCATTTTTTTGATAATTTAATTTTTGCCAAAGATAATTTTTTTGCAAACAGGTTTATAATTTTTTTTCAAATTATGTTTTATTTGATGGAATTTGTTACTATATATTTTTTTAAGTTTCTAACCGAAAAAGTTTTACATTATGGTTACTTATTTCTATCGATAACGTAATTAATTAATTCTTTTAATGATTGTTTAGCGTTATTGTCAGGAAAATCGGCTAATAAATTTATTGCGGTATTCTTATATGCAACCATTTGATTGTGAGAATATTCTATGCCCCCATTATTCTTGGCAAAAGAGTGTATTTCATCAATAATTTTGTTGGATTTATTTTTAATTTTCATTAATGATAAAATATGTTTTCGTTGATTTTCTGATGCGTTTTTAAGCGAAAAAATAAGTGGTAATGTAAGTTTGCGTTCTTTAATGTCGTTTCCTGTTGGTTTGCCTATTAAATTTGTGTTTTGGTAATCGAATAAATCGTCTTTAATTTGGAATGAAATACCTGCGTTTATTCCAATTTCCCACATTTTTTGCACAACATCATTTGAAACATTAACCGATTTAGCACCGGTAGCCATACACGAAGCTATTAAAACTGCTGTTTTTTTTGTTATTATTTGATAATAAATTTCTTCAGTAATATTTAGTTTTCTCGATTTTTCTAATTGTAAAAGTTCGCCTTCGCTCATTTCTTTTACGGCATCGGTAATTATTTTTAAAATACCGTATTCTTCATTTTCCAATGAAATTAATAAACCTTTAGAAAGTAAAAAATCGCCAACCAAAACGGCAATTTTATTTTTCCATAAGGCATTTATTGAGAAAGCATTACGGCGAATATGTGCATCGTCTACAACATCGTCGTGAATTAGTGTTGCTGTGTGCATAAGTTCTATTAGCGATGCAGCTCTTTTAGTTGTTTCTGTTGGTTCGCCTAACATTTTAGCGGTTAAAAAAACGAATAAAGGTCTCATTTGTTTACCTTTTCGTTTTATTATGTAATTTGTAATTATGTTTAATAAAGAAACATTAGTTTTTATAGAATTTCTAAAATAAGGTTCAAATTGTTTTAAATTATCTTCTACGGGTTTGCCTATTTTTTCTAATAAATTCATATTTAAGGTAGAAATTTTAGCTTTTGAAAAAAAATTATTTTATATAAAAAAATAATTGTTAATACGCCAAGAGTATTTGCTAAACCGTCGTAAAAATCGGAAGAGCGATTTATAAAAACATATTCTTGAGAAAATTCCATAATAACTCCATAACTAATTGAAAAACTTGCAGTTATAAGTATAAAGTGTTTTATGTTTTGGTATTTAGGTATTTTGGTGTAAATTAGTAAAAAAAAGTACTGCAAAATAAAATATATTGCAAAATGAATAAATTTATCGAGGTACGGTATGTTTAATTTTGGCACTTTGTGTAATTGATTTCCAGAAACTGAACTTAATGCAAAAATTATTATTATCCAGATAATTATTATTAGTTTGTATTTCAAAAAAAGGTGTTTTTTAGTCTTCTGCCTTAAATTCTATTTGTTCAAAAGGAACTTTAATAACGTCGGCATATTCTTCGCCAACATCTTTCATATCTTCATCATCATCAGCATAAAACCATTTAATTTTAGCAGTTTTACCCTTATTTACGAGTTTTTCTAATTTCAAAAAAACTGAAAAAATAGCTTTAGATGATGCGGTGTTTATATATTCTAATTTAACTTCCAAAATAGTGTTTTCTTTTGGGTTTGTAATATATTCGTTTAGCCAAATCAATATAGGTTCGTAAAAGAAATTAACATTTTCGGGCAATGTTTTTCCTTCTATTATAAACAAACCAGTTTCGGCATTTAATTTTACACAAGGTGTAATTTCTGTTGGTTCAATATTTAGTGCTACCATAATAATTTATTTATCGATAAACGCATTTAAAATAAAAAAAGAATAATTACTATCAATACTTTTAAAATTATATTCCAATTTATTATTACTTTTTCTTTTCATATCTATAAAACCTAAACCAGCACCTTCTTTTTTAGATAGCCTACCGGTAGATAGTTTTTGTTTAAATAAAACGCGTAGTTGCTCTTTTGTTAAACTGTTTACATTATCTATTTCCTGTTCAATTTTATTTATAGATTTAACTTTCACAACATTACCGGTGGTTATTATAAATTGTTTATCGTTTTCGCTAACTAAAAGTATTCCTCTGCCATTTTTTTGTTGTGTTTGGGTTAAACAATCGGCGTGCTTACTAATGTTTTGTAAACATTCTACCATAATGTTGAACACTTTTTTTTTGGTTGGGTTTGCTTCTTTTCTTGCTTTTAAATCTTTTTCTGCTAAAGATGTAAATGCTTTTATTATTTCGTGGCTTATTTCTCCTTCGTAAATAATATTTACATTGTGAGAACGAATGTTAGTAAAAAAATTAAAAACAAAGTCTATAAAGGTTAAGTTCATTTAAATAGTTTTTCAAAAGTTATCGCAATATCGGTTTATTTTAAGAAAATTCAAAATTAAATATTTATTTTCATTTAAACATATATTTATTTTAATTTAATCTAAATAGTGGTAAATTTGCAAAAAAACTATTTCTATGTTACACGATAATTTTTACACAACAAAACGAAAAGCATTAATGATTAATTTAGATCCCAAAATTTTTGGCACATTAGCTGAAATTGGAGGAGGTCAGGAAGTTGCAAGGGCTTTTTTTCAGGCGGGTGGAGCTTCAGGAACAATAGCAAAAAGTATATCGGCTTACGATAAAACATTTAGCGATAGATTTTACAACGACAATAAGGTTGGTCGTCATGTTAGCGAAGATAGATTAAAAAAAATGCTTAAAAAAGAACACGAAGAATTAATAAGCGTTTTGTCAACCAAGAAAGAAAGAGATACAAGATTTTTTGCTTTTGCCGATACTGTAGAGACAATAAATTTTAATAAAACAAATCAAGGACATGGTTGGCTTGGTGTTAGGTTTCAACTAACTCCTTATACAGAACCAAATGAAGTAATTATTCATGTTAATTTAAAAGAAAACGACACACTTCTTCAGCAATATACGCTTGGGTCTTTAGGTGTGAACTTAATTTTTGCGTGTTTTAATTATTACAATTATCCAAATAAGTTTTTAACATCGTTGTTAGATAATTTAGATACATATCGAGTTGAAATTGATATGGCACAAATGACTGGACCAGAGTTAGATTACATAGATAATAGGTTGTTAAGCGTTCAATTAGTTAAAAATGGAATGACAAAAGCTATTGTTTTTGATAATTTGGGAAAAATACAACAAGCAAGCGAAATGTTCTATAAGAAAAATATTTTGGCTTTCAGAGGTAGTTTTAGACCAATAACTATCACCGGATTAGAAATATTAAACTCAAGTTTCAAACTTTTTGAAAAAGATAAAGCTTATAATTCAGAAAATACAGTGTCGGTTTGCGAAATAACTTTAAATAATTTAATTACAGCAGGCGAATTTGATGAGCGTGATTTTTTAGATAGAATAGATTTACTTAATGGCTTAGGCCAAAATGTTTTAATTTCTAATTATAAAGAATATTTTAGACTTTCAAATTATTTTAGCGAATTTAAAATATTAAATTTACGATTAATAATGGGAGTTTCCACCTTACTAAATATTTTAGACGATAAGTATTATACAAATTTAAAAGGAGGAATTTTAGAAGCTTTCGGAAAATTATTTAATGAGAGTACAAAGCTTTACGTATTTCCATTTTTATCTAATGATGGTAAAATAGAAACTTCTGAAACTATAAAAATTTCTACAAAATTGGAGTTTTTATATAAATACTTAAAAGAAAACCGAAAAATTATTGATTTAAAATGTGAAAACAAATCGCATTTGAGTATTTTTTCCACAACTGTTGTTAAAAAAATAGCCGAAAGCGACATAAGTTGGGAAAAAGATGTACCTGAATTTATTGCTAAAGAAATAAAAACAAAACGATTATATGGGTTTACAGAAGAAAACAATTAAAGTTTTCTAAAAATACTTATTCCATCGCGAATTGGTAATATTATTTTGTCAATTCGTTTATCGTTTTTTATATGTGTATTAAACTCAATAATTGCTTTGGTTTGATAATCGTTTGATTTTATAGTTTCATCAATTACTTTGCCCGACCAAAGAGTATTATCGGCAATTATAAAACCCCCAACCCGTAATTTTAATAAACATTGTTCGTAATATTTAATATAATTAGTTTTATCGCCATCAATAAAAATAAGGTCGAATAGTGGCTCTAATTTTGGCACTATTTCTAAAGCATCGCCAATTAAAAATTCAATTTTATGTTTGTTTTCCGATTTGTTGAAAAACGATTGTGTAAAATTTTGAAGTTCGTCGTTAATTTCTATTGTAATGATTTTACCGTTTTTTTGTAAACCTTTAGCTAAGCAAAGTGCCGAATAGCCAGTATATGTACCTATTTCTAAAATATATTTTGGTGAAATCATAAAAGAAATCATTTCCAACAATTTACCTTGTATATAACCTGAAATCATTCGAGGACGCATTATTTTAGCGTTAGTTTCTCGCGAAATTTCTTGCAATAAAAGGTCTTCAGGATTTATATTATTTAAAATATAGTTGGTTATTTCTGTGTTAAATTCCATTTTGGTTATAGTTGGGGCTAAAAATTTATTTTTTCCACTTTTTTAAACACAAATTAGAACACATTTAAATTTGTGCTGAAAAAACGTAGCAATATTACATTTAATTTTTCAATTTTAGCTCAATAATTTTATGAAAGCACAGGGCAACCGCACACTTTTTTTAACAGTGCAAACTCATACTTTAACATTTAAAACTTTTAATAAATAATACCACAACTAAGCTGTGTAATTAGTTTATATGGCTTCTATAGTCTTTAATACTGCCAAAAATACTCAATAATTTATTATCTGTACTCATGTTGTTTAATTATTTGATTATCAGTATAATACACAAATAATTAATAATTAAACAACTATAAATCAGAGTTTTTTTGATATTTTTAATAAAAAAGTGTGCGGTTGCCTATGCAGTAAATATTAAAATGTTAATTTTGTTTTACATTTTTGTATTGTGCCTTTGAAAAACATAATTATTATAATATTACTTTTATTATCAAGCATTGTTAATTCTTTAACTGTTGATAGTTTATTGCTAAAATTAAAACCAAAAACTTTAGCCTTAGATAAAATTAAGTATAATTTAGAAATTGGGCGATTATTAGAATATAATTATCCCGATTCGGCAAAAATATTTTATAAAAATGCTTTAATTTTAAGCAAACAAATTAAAAACGACACACTCGAATATAGGTCGTTAATTGCTTTAGGTTATACTTACGAAAGTACGGGTAATTTAGATTCTGCAGAAATATTATATAAAAAAGCAATAAAAATTTCAATAAAATTAAAAAGACCTCTGGAAGAAGGTTCAAGTTTAGCATACTTAGGAAATATATATTACTATAAAGGAAATTATGAAAAAACTTTAATTTATTATCAAAAATCGCTTGAAATTTACGAAAAATATGGCGACGAATTAGATGTTGCTCATTCATTTCATAACATTGGTTTAGTTCACCACGATTTAAAAAATTATACGAGAGGCTTAAATTACTACGAAAAAGCTTTAAAAATATTCAAGAAATACAAAGATAAAGAATGGTTAAGCACTTGTTACAATAGCATTGGAAGTATATACTTAGAATTGAAAAGATTTGATTTAGCCGAAGAAAACTATCAAAAATCGTTGCAAAATTTTATGTCTCTTGGCGATAAAGCTGGAATAGGAATGGTTTTATCGAACTTAGGATCTCTTATGATTCGGCAAAACAAAGTTGATTTAGCCGAAAATTATTTAACACGTTCATTAAATTTATCGAAAGAAGTTAACGATATAATTTCAATAGTAAATACTTCAAATAATTTGGCAGATCTTTTTTTATCGCAAAAGTTATATACTAAAAGTTTAAAATATGCAAAAAACGCTTTAAATTATGCACACGAAAAGGATATTTTACCGTATAAAAAACAATCCTATTTTGTTATAAAAACTGCAAGTTTTGAAATTGGCGATTATAAAACTTCTGCAATGTATGCCGATTCGTTAAGAATTTTAACCGATACGCTTTTAAACAAAGAACAGTTTAAAAATGTTGAAGAACTGGAACAGAAATACCAATCGGAAAAAAAGCAATTAGTAATTACAAATTTGCAAAAAGACCAAGCTCTTCAAAACGAGAAAATGCAAAACCAAAGAATTTACATTTTCACTTTTATATTTATATTTATAATTATTTTAGCTTTTACTGCATTTATTTTAAAGCTATTGCGTACTAAGCAAAAAACCAATTTATTACTATCATCGCAACAAAAAACCATTTTAGAGAAAAATGAAGAGTTAAATCAATTAATTGAGGAAGTAACCTCGCAAAAAGATGAAATTGAAATGCAAAAAGAAAAATTATTTCAAATTCACGAAGATGTTACACAGAGTATTTTTTATGCCAAACAAATACAAAATTCTATTTTACCAAACAACGAATTGTTTGTCAATAATTTTTCGGAACATTTTATTTTATACAAACCAAAAGACATTGTAAGTGGCGATTTTTATTGGATTACTAAAATTGATAACACATTAGTACTTACCCTTGCCGATTGCACAGGGCACGGTGTGCCGGGTGCTTTTATGAGTATGTTAGGAACGTCCTTATTACGTGAAATTATAGTTAAAGAAAAAACTATTGAGCCTTCAAAAATTTTAAACAAACTTAGAACTGAGGTTATAAACTCATTAAAACAAACTGGCGAAATTGGCGAACACAAAGATGGTATGGATATGGCTATAATATCAATAAATTTAGACACATTAATCGCCTCTTATGCAGGAGCTAACAATCCAATATATATTATTTCAGAGTTTAAAATTGATGATTTCAATAATACTGAATTAAGTTTAGAAAATTCAAAATATTTTTCTGAAATAAAGTCCAATAAAATGCCAATTTCTCATTTTGTGAAAATGAAAAATTTTGAAACCAAAACTATACAACTTCACAAAAACGACCAAATATACTTATTTTCTGATGGTTATCCCGACCAATTTGGTGGCATAAATAACCGAAAATTTAAATACAAGCAATTTAAAGAGCTCATTTTTACAAACTCGAACAAACCATTTAATGAACAAAAAGATATTTTTGCGAAAACTTTAGATATTTGGCAAGGAAATAATAGTCAGGTTGATGATATTACTGTTTTAGGAGTGAAAATTTAACCTTTAATCATATTTATCCTGAATTAAGCAATAGAAGATTTAGAAAACCAAACTATTGCTTTTATGAAGGTAATCCCGACTTAGATTTTGTTTGACGAATTTTTTAAAATTTTGTAATACCTTAAATTCGTAAATCTATAACTATATGCTTGAAATTCAGTCAGATGAAAATGCCTGACTTGTGCAAAATGCACGTTGCAGGTAAAAACACCTGCAACTATTTACGAAAAGACTTGCGGGTTTTATGTTCTACAGAAAACATTCCGAACTTGTTCGTAAGTCCAATAAGAATTGGACTAAACAGCTATTGCATAAGATTATACAATGGACAATATATTGTTTGTATTTGGTATTACTATAAATTTAACAAATCAGCAACAATTCTTTCAGAGGTTTTACCATCCCAAAGTTTTGGAATACTACCGGGTTTCCAATCTCCACTATGTAATTTAGCCATAAAAGGAGCAATATTTTTAGGATTTGTACCAACTAATTCGTTAGTTCCAATAGTAATAGTTTCTGGACGTTCGGTATTATCACGTAAAGTAATACATGGGATTTTCATTACAGTTGTTTCTTCAGTAATTCCACCAGAATCGGTTACTACTGCAAAAGCATTTTTTACTAAATAATTAAACTCTAAATAGCCCAATGGTTCAATCATAAATAAATTAGGAGCATCAATTCCTATTGATTTTAGATTTTTAGCTGTTCTTGGATGAACAGGGAAAACAATTGGCATTCCTTTAGCACCTTTAACAATCTCATCAATAAGCATTTTTAAATTGCCGTCCTCATCAACATTTGCAGGTCTATGAAGTGTCATTACAAAATACTGTTTTTCTTTTAAACCTATTCTATCCCAATCGTTTGGCTTAATAAATTTAGGCATATTTTTTAGTAAGGTATCAATCATAGTATTTCCTACGTACTTTATTTTATTTTCTTTATGTCCTAATAATCGTAGATTTTCGTTTGCTACTTCTGATGTTGTGTAAAAAATATCTGTAATTGAATCTGTTACCATTCGGTTAATCTCCTCTGGCATTGTGATGTCGTTAGAACGAATACCTCCTTCTACATGAATTACACCAACACCAAGTTTTTTTGCTGCAATACTACAAGCCATTGTAGATGTTACATCGCCAACAACAAGTACCCAATCGGCTATTTCTTTTAATAGTAAAGCCTCGTATCGTTCCATAATTCGAGCTGTTTGTTCGGCTTGTGTACCAGAACCTACTTCTAAATTTACGTTTGGTTGAGGTATTCCTAGTTGCTCAAAAAATGAACCCGACATTTTTTTATCGTAATGTTGCCCTGTATGAATTAATCTATATTTTATTTTATCGGTATGTTTTTCTAATTCTTCAATAATTGGTGCTATTTTCATAAAGTTTGGTCGTGCACCTGCTATAATGTCTAATTTCATTTGCTATATTTTAATGTATTTTCAAAGTTACTAAAATATATTATATTTTGTTATTTTTATTTTGGTTGTTTTTTGAAAATGGAGAATAGATTACTTCGTCATTTTTTCTCGCAATGACGATATGGCTTGGCTTCATTGCAAACTGAGTGAAGCAATCTGTTTGTTATATGTTAAAAGTTGAAGGTTCTAAAATTGCAACATACTTTCTCGCAATTAGGTGTTGTTTGGAGATTACTTTTTTCAAAAAGGGTAAACATAAATAGTAATTACCTATCAAATTAATATTTGTTAATTACCTAAATTAAATACCTTTGTTATTGTGAAAAGTAATGAGAAAAATATAA
>DYMG01000040.1 GCA_020721655.1 Paludibacter propionicigenes
CGTTGGCTCTAAAACAGGATTATATCTAATAGATGGAGAAATTAGAAAATTATCGCCAAGAGAATGTGCTAGAGTTCAAGGTTTTCCAGATGATTTCATCTTAGACAAAGCAGATTCGCAATCATATAAACAATTTGGGAATAGTGTTTCAATTAATGTGCTTCAAAATATTCTTTTAGAAATCGCAAAAATAATTAATGCTCATGAATGAAAAACAAATTTTAGGTTCTCAAACTGCAAAAAACGGTTTCAAAAATGAAGACGACATTGTTGCAAAGTTTAATGATTGGAAAAAAGACAAAGATGCTCAAGATTGGTTAGCTGTAATGAAATACAAACTTACTGAGATAGAATTTGTTGAAGCAGTTAAAATTTCAGGATTTAAAACAGATGTACAAGTTCAAGTTACTATTAAGCTTAAGAAGGCGTTAGATGTTGAGAATTTGCAAGTTAAACTTGTAAGTAATCCAAAAGGGTTTAATCAAATTGATAAACGATGGATTGATAAATACACAGAAATGTGGAATATACCTTTACAAATCATTTCAATTCTAAAGAGATATACAGGAGAAGAAAAACCTACAATCAAAAAGCTTAAAGACAAAAGAAGAATGTTTGCAAATGAATTTTCCGAAAACGAACAGGAAGTTATTTTAAAATGGTTAAAGAAAAATCAATCTTTAATTGTTTCTGACATTTTAAAAGGACGAGGAAAGTTTGCCGCAGAATGGATGTTAGTTGCACAAAAGGGAACTAAAAATGCCCGTTGGATATTAAAACCTATGAATTTTTGCATGAATTATTTTGGTAATGGAGAAATTGTAATAACAACAAGGGGAAACTTCAAGATTGGGCAAATTACAATGCAAAGAAAGGGTGGCGATGGCGGAAGAGATACTGCAAAAATGCTTCAATTTAAAATTAACCCAGCGGAATTGTTTGATAATGACTGAAATACGTAACATAGTTATTTTCTGGTAGCACTTATTCTATCGGCACAGCTTGTATTAAAAATAGTCGTAACTTACTTTTACCTAAAAAAAACTATTAAAATGTCATTAAAAATAAAAGGTCGTATTTGGTTAGATTCTGACAATTCTTCGTTTATTGGACAAGGTAAAATTGAATTGCTTTTAAAAATTAAAGAGTTAGGCTCGCTTAGAAAAGCTGCAATAGATATGAAAATGTCGTATAGACAAGCTTGGGAAAACATAAACCAAATAAATAAATGCACCAAGCAACCTTTGGTTATTCTAAAAAGGGAGGGAAAGATGGTGGTGTTGCACAAATTACCGAATATGGCGAAAAAATAATTATTGCTTTTAACAATTTACAAAAAGAATTCGATAAATTTATTGAAATCCAAACAAACAATCTATTTCTGGAAGTTTAGCGAAAAACGTTTCTTTTTATTAAAACGGGTATCCTATACTAAAATTAAATAATCCATTGTTTGAATTGAAAGGCTTGTAATTTGGTTGAAAAAGTAACCACCTATTGCCTAAAATTTCTTTTGGGTCGCGAAGTTTAAAGCCATAATCGAAACGAAGTATTAGAAATGAGAAATCGAACCTTAATCCCATTCCACCATCAATAGCTAATTGATTATAAAAATTGTCTATTTTAAATTTAGCATCTTCGTTTTCTTCAAGTTTATTTATAGCCCAAATATTTCCGGCATCTGTAAAAAAAGCACCTTCGATAACCCAAAATAATTTGTAACGGTATTCTAAATTTCCTTCAAGTTTTACGTCGGAGGTTTGGTAAATGCTGTATATGTTTTCATTAAAGTATGCACCCGGTCCAAGTGTTCTAATTTGCCAAGCCCTTAAGCCATTAGCACCGCCCGAGAAAAATTGTTTTTCATACGGCAAAACTTCTGCGTTTCCATAGGGTAGCCCAAAGCCACCATATAACCGATAAACAACATTGTTCGATTTGTTTAGTATATGATGAATTCTAAAATCGGCTTCTAATTTTAGGTATTGAGAAAATTTTTCGCCAAAAATTTTATAAACTTCAGTTTTGCTTTTGTTAACTAATTGACTGTAAGCGTTTAGTATATTTCCCGACGATTCTGAAAATAACCGTAGTTGAATATAGCTTGTGTTTTTCTTGGTGTTTTGATTAGAAAATGAAACCCCATAATTTGTTGCTGTAACAAACTGATTTTCAAACGATCGTTTTAACCCAATGTTTTTGTTTAAAACTTCTGTAATAAACAATTCGCTTTTAAAAGGTGCTGTTATAGCACTTATTTCTATTAAATTAAAGTTGTGTTTCGAAAAATTTACACTTTTCCATAAATATCCGAAACTTGCAGTTGTAAAAGTTTTTTCGTAATCGGGTCTGTTTTGATAATTAAACACAAACGAAACTATTGTTTTTGGAATGTTATGCCTTACAAACTTGTTTCCATATATTGGCAGTAAAAAAACAGGAAAATTTATTGATGTTTCTACGCTTATTTCTTTTGCATTGAAAGGAATAAGTGTGTTATCTGAGGTATTTAATGATGATTGAGCTTCAATCCCTCCTTTTATTTTTGATGAAAATTGTTCGGCTCCGGTAAAAAAACTTTTGTGTTGGTACTGAAAACTACCTGCAACACCTAAATTTCCTGCCGAATTTGTTCCTTCTATTTCTGTTGTGTAAGATTGTGAATTAAACGGAGTTAATTGTATTATACAATCTAAGTAATTATCTTTTTCTTTAGTTTCGGTAAATTTAATGTTTACTATTTTATATGCTCCTAAGGTGCTTAAATGTTTATATGTTTCTTTTACTCTTGATAAGTTGTAGTTTTCGTTTTCTGCGATATAAATATGGCGAGAAATTGCTTTAGTCGATACTAAAGTTATTGGGGTTGTGTAAAATTTAATATTTTTATATGTTGTTGAGTCAAATTGTGTTAAATAGTTATCTTTAAATTTTATTGCGTCTATTAAGTTGTAATCTGTTATAATTTTTGTGCTATTTATTTTATATTGTTTGTGTTCTGTTTCTATTACGTCTTTATCTGTAATGTTTTCTAATGCTTTTTCAATAACTATAATTATATCTGCTTTGTTTGTGTTTAATGCACTATCTATCTCATAATGAATGTAATCTTCATTAAAATAATAATAACCACTATCTTGTAATAATGTTGTAATTCTGTTTCGTTCTTTTTCTAAATTATCAAAATCTAACAATTTATTTGGCTTAATAAGGCTATTTGTTGTATCGCTTAGGATTGTGTTTTTTATGCCGAAATCTAAAAATGAGTAATTTACTTTGTTGTATATGTAAGGGGCGTTAGTTTTAATTTTGTAATTAGCTATCGCTCTTTTATTTTTGTAAACAATTGAATCGTAAACAATTGAATTCCAATAACCTTTAGACTCTAAAAATTTCCGAAATTGTATTTTTGTTTTTTCAACTAAAGAGCTATCAATAATTACTGGTGGTTCGCCAATAATTTCGCCTAATTTATATATTCCAAACCATTTAAGGGTTTTATTTTCTTTTTTTGTGTGAGAAATGTTGTAAATATATAAGTGCCATCTTAAAAATTCTAATGTTGTTCTATTTGGTTTTTGTTGTATATATGGCTCTAAATCAGACTTTTTTATTTGTTTGCTATCAATAACTATATTGTTTTGTGTAAGTAGATATTCGTTTTCTAATAAATATTTTGCTTGATTACATGATGTAGCTACAAAAGTTACAAAAACGCTTAAAAGTATTTTGCTAAATATTTTTTTTGATAATTTCAAATCAGTAAATTAATTATTAAAAATTTGCACACTTAAAATCAACTGTATATGTGGCAAATATACTGTTATTTTCGTAAATTATTGTAAAAATTTTTCAAGCAAATTGTTTGCTTTAGCAACAGATTTTACATTTTCGAACGATAGCATTAGTTTGCCGTTTTTTTCTTTCATTGATGCAATATTCTGAAATATTTGTACTTGATTAAGTATGTTTCCAAAAATTTTTGTTTTATAGAATGGCGATTCTTGGTTTGCTATAAAATAGCAAATCATAACGGAATTTTTTATAATTATTTTTTCTATCCCTAAATTAAGGGCTTTCCAACGAAGTCTAACAACATCTATAAGTTCTAATGTTTGTTTTGGAATTGTTCCAAACCTATCGGTAATATTTTTTACAAAAATTGTTATTTCTTCTTCGGTTTGTATATTGTCTAATTCTCTATAAAGTTTTATTCGTTCCGAAACATTTTCAATAAATTCAAATGGAAAAAGCAATTCTAAGTCGGTATCAATTTGGCAATTTTCGACAAATTTATGGTTTTCTAATTCAATAATTTCTTCTTCGTTTTCAAAAGAAAAATTGTTGTATTCTTGTTCTTTAATTTCTTGAATTGTTTCATTTAAAATTTTATGATATGTTTCAAAACCAATATCGGCAATAAATCCCGATTGTTCGCCACCTAATAAATTTCCGGCTCCACGAATATCTAAATCTTGCAAAGCAATATTAAACCCCGAGCCCAGTTCGGCGTATTCTTGTATTGCTTTTAAACGGCGGCGTGCTTCGTCTGATAAGGCTGTTGGTTCTGGGGCTAAGAAATATGCAAATGCTTTTTTATTAGTTCTGCCAACTCGACCTCTAAGTTGGTGTAGCGTGCTTAGTCCAAAATTTTGTGCATTGTTTACAATAATAGTATTTGCGTTTGGAATATCTAATCCGCTTTCAATAATTGTTGTAGCTATTAAAACACCAAAATCGCCATCAATAAATTCGAGCATTAAACTTTCGAGTTTTGTGCCATCCATTTGTCCGTGAGCTACAACTGTTTTTACTCCCGGACAAATTCTTTTTATCATTGCTTCTACCTCGTTAATATTTTGAACACGATTGTGAATAAAAAACACCTGCCCACCCCTATCTATCTCATAATTAACAGCTTCACGTACAACATCTTCGTTAAATGTGTGTACTTCGGTTTGTATTGGATACCTATTTTTTGGTGCAGTATTTATTATTGATAAATCGCGAGCACCCATCATAGAAAATTGCAAAGTTCGAGGAATTGGTGTTGCCGTAAGTGTTAGTGTATCAACATTTAGTTTAATTTTTTTAAGTTTTTCTTTAACCGCTACACCAAATTTTTGTTCTTCATCAATAATTAGCAATCCTAAATCTTTAAATTTAATATCTTTTCCTATTACTTTATGGGTTCCTATTAAAATATCAATTTTTCCGGCTTCTAAATCTTTTTTAATTTCGGATTGTTGTTTTGCTGTTCTAAGACGACTTATGTAGTTTATATTTACCGGAAAATCTCTTAAACGGTCTTTAAAAGTGTTGTAATGTTGAAATGCCAAAATTGTTGTTGGAACTAAAATTACAACTTGTTTACTGTCGGCAACTGCTTTAAAAGCAGCACGAATGGCAACTTCTGTTTTCCCAAAACCAACATCGCCACAAACAAGCCTATCCATAGGAATATCGCTTTCCATATCGTTTTTAATGTCTTTTGTTGCTTTCTCTTGGTCTGGTGTATCTTCAAAAAAGAACGACGATTCGAGCTCGTCTTGCAAGTAAGTATCTGCCGAAAACGAATAGCCTTTTTGTTGTTTTCTTTTGGCATAAAGCTCTATAAGTTCTTTGGCTATATCTTTTACTTTCGATTTTGTGGCTACTTTAAGTTTTTCCCAAGCTCCAGAACCGAGTTGATAAATTTTTGGCTCGGCACCTTCTTTACTTTTATATTTAGATATTCTATGCAAAGAATGAATGCTTACAAAAAGCACATCGTTGTTTTTGTAAATTAATTTAATTACTTCTTGTGGTTTTCCTTGATTTAAGATGGTTTGCAAACCATCAAAAACACCTATTCCGTGATCTTGATGTACTACAAAATCGCCTTTTTGAAGGCTATTTAATTCGCTAAGCGAAAACGATGCTTTTCTTGAAAATTTAGTTTTTAATTTGTATTTGTGGTAACGCTCAAATATTTGATGGTCGGTATAATATGCTATACGTAAGTCGTTATCAATAAAACCATTATGCAAGCCAATTTCTAATAATTCAAATTCTATTTTTATGTTTTTCTCTGAAAAAATTGTGCGTAAACGTTCAACTTGTCGGGTGTTTTCCGAAAAAATAATGTTTCTGTATAAATTATTCGAGTTTTCAATTAAATTAGAAAATAACAAGTCGAAATTTTTATTAAATATTGGCTGAAAACTTGTATTAAATTCATAAATATTTGTAGTGTTGTAATAATTATTTAAACCAAATTCTACGCAACTGTAATTATTTAAATAATTATCTAAATCTGATTTGTTTATTAGATATTTGCTGGGGTCTATCGACGATAAATTGGAATTGAAATTTTGTAGTGTTTCTGCATAAAATTTATGAGTTTTTTCTTGTAAAAATTTAATATCGTTAGCAAAAATTATGGTGTTTTCTTTTATAAAATTAAATAGCGAAATTTTTTCGTTGGCAGATATATCCGATTTTAAATCAGGTATAATTGAAATAGATGTTACTTTTTTTATTGATAATTGGTTTTCAATATCGAAAGTTTTAATGCTTTCAATTTCGTTTCCAAAAAAATCGATACGAATTGGGTATTCGCTCGAAAATGAAAAAATATCTACAATTCCTCCTCTTACTGCAAATTGTCCGGGTTCAAATACAAAATCTACACGTTCAAAATGGTATAAATAGAGTGTTTCTACAATAAATTCTAACGAAATTTCTAATCCAGTTTTTAGCAATAATGTGTTAATTTCTAAAGTTTTTTTCGACACCACTTTTTCTATAACTGCCTCTGGATAAGTAACTATTGTGAAATTTTTATGACTATTGGCTATTTTTGTAAGTACATCGGTACGCATTAATATTGCCGACATATCTTTTTGGTCTTCTTTTACATTACGTTTAAACGATGATGGTAAAAATAATAGCTTTTCAGCGTCTATTATAGTTGACAAATCGTTGTAAAAGTATGCTGCCGATTCGTGGTCGTCTATAATAATTAATTTATTTGAGTGCATTTCATTGCACAAAACCGCTGTTAGTAAAGCTGCCGACGAGCCTTTTAGGTTTGAAAAGTGTAATTTTGATTTATTGTTTTGTGTTAATTCGTTAATTATTTCATTAAAAAACGGGTGGTTTTTGTATTCTTGTAAAATCATTAAATAAGTATGTATTTTATGGCAAAATTAACTAATTAATAATGAAATTTTAAACATTTATATGTAAAGTTCTTATATCGAAATTATTTTGCGAAACGCTTTTGAACAATCCTTGTTTTGATAAATAATTGGCTAAATATTCTTGCTCGGTTTGTCCGTGTGTAGGAACTAATATAACCTTTTCCCTCATTTTATAGTAGTCCATAATACTTGTATAGCCCGAACGAGAAATAATTTTTTCCGATTTGCTTGCTAATTCTGAAATTTGTAATTTGTTTGCTAAATTTAAGAAACTTATTTTTTTTGTATTTTCGAGTTTGTTTTTAATTGTTCCTCTCACAATTGTTGCGTAAAAATTTGTTTCGGCTAATTGTTCTAAAATTAGGTTTTCAAATATTGTTCTTTGGGGTTCGGGTCCCGATAAAATTATTAAATATTTTATTGTTTTTTCGTCATCTGTTATTTCATTAAAACGACTTAATATACCAATAAATTTTTGAGTTTTAATGCTTTTATTTTTATGCGATAGCTCTCCCGATAAATTTTCATGGTCTTCAAAATCGGGAATCCAACATTCGTTAAATTTATTTATTAGTATTGTGTTTATTTTATTGAGTATTTTTTCAAATAACTTTATTTTTAATGGTGTTTTAATGTATGTTTGATGAGTTATAAAAATGGACTTAACTTTTTTATTTCTAAATCCATATCTGTTGTCAGATATTATTAAGTCTAATCTATTTGTTTTTAAATAGTTAGATACAAATTTGTTTTCATAATATATTTTGTTAATTATTTTTGGAATTTGCGATAAAATTACAAATAAATGATTGTTTGAAGCCGATAATTTTATATTATACCCGTCTATTTCAACAAATTGAACATCAACAAGCTCGCTCATTAAAAATTCTTTCTGAAATTTATTAACGGCTATTGTTACTGAAAAACCATCGGCAATAAAATTATTTATTATTGGAACTATTCTAGTGGTGTGTCCAAGTCCCCAATCTAACGGGCTTATTAATATTTCTTTTTTATTTGCGATAAAATATTAACTGCAATCTTTGCAAGAATGTCCGGTATCGGTTTCGCACTCACCTGAAGTTGCGTAACAACTTGATGTATATTGATTTGAGTATGGATTTGCATCATCGCAAGTTATTTTACATTCAACATACTCATCGTCGTCTTCTTTTAAGCAACTTGTTAAGTAAAGCATAAAACCTAAAATAGTAGCTCCTGCAATTAATATTAAAAATTTTCTCATTGTTTTAGTTTTTAGTTAAATCAATATTGTTTGTTCTAAAAAAAACGATTGGTGCCGATATAAAACCTTCATTTACAAATATAATATTATTATTTTTAATAAACAATATTGTAGGATATGTTCCCGATATTCGTGAAATTGCTGGCGAAGCACCATCTATTTTTGGTCCAATAATTTTATAATTTTTATCAAAATCGAGTTTTGCTTGCCCACCTCCAACTGGTAAATATATTATATTGTTTACATATCCAAATTGTTTATATAAATTTACGTTTGCTACTGTATTTAAGCAGTGCGGACAAGTATATGAAAATATAAATGCAATGTATGTAGAATCTGAAGAAAAATGATAAAATTTGTCTATCCCAACTTCACCAACCGATTTATTTAAAAATTGTGCTTCAAAATTTTCATCATAAACCTCATCAACAGATTTGTTGAAACTATAGCCCAAAAAGAACATTCCAAACGATACAATTACGTAAATTACTATTGTTTTTAGTTTTTTATCTTTATCGAGTTTTGGAACAAATAATTTTATAGCTATTAGGTTTAAAATTATTAAAAAAATGTTTTTTCCAAATAAAACAATAGGTTTATCAAAAAAATTTGTTAAAAAATTTCCAAAACAGCCACATTCTTGAACATCTTTAAAAAAGTAGCCGTAGGCATAAAAAATTGTGAAAAATAATATTGTTATTAGCGATATTAATAAAAAGCGTTTTACATTAACAAAAAAAAGCAAATGCAAGCCTAAAATTAATTCAAATATTACAATAATTGGGGCTAAATAGTTTATATACGGAATACCATAATTATAAATAGTATTAGAAAATTGCGAAATATTTACAAGTTTTAACATAGCCGAAAAAGCGAATGTTAAACCTATAAAAAGAACTATAATATTGAATAATATTTGTTTTTTAAACATTTCTACAAAAATAAAAAGAAAATCAAATTATTTATTATATTTGAATGTTAATTTAAAAAATGTATAGATGAAAAAAATACTACTATTAATTGCTATTTTTGCAACGGTTAGCTTAACTTTTGCTCAGTTTCAAATTGGTCCTAAATTTGGTGTAAATTTCAGTAAACAAAAAGCATCAGATATGGGAGATAATCCTTTTACTCCTAATATGGTTACAGACTTTAATGCCGACGTTAGAAATAAAACAGGTGCCAGCATTGGTTTAATGATGAATATTGCAGGAAACCACGTTTTTAATTTTCAACCAGAATTTATGTATGTTAGTAGAGGCTATGTTAGTGTAGATAGCTTAAACAATTCATCACGACAAGTTAACAAATACTTAGATGTAAATTTGCTTTTTAATTTAGGAAAAACCACCGAAAACTGGAGAGTTTATGGTATTTTTGGTCCATCATTAGATTTTTGGCTTTCAAAAGCAACTTACGATAAAGATGGTAAATTTATTGATAAATCTGATGAATTTGATAATAACACTAATTTCTTTGGTATGACCATAACAGATGTGCCTATTGATTTCTCGTTTATTATTGGTGCAGGGTTTAAATACAAACTTGGACCGGGTTGGCTATGCCTAAGCCCACGTTACCAAATTGGGTTTATTCCTCAAACTCTTTACGACTTTGGTAATGATGATTATGTAACCTATTCAAACAAAAGAGGAATTTATTTAGATTTTAGCTATGCTTTTCAATTTGGTGGAGAATAATAAATAACAATTTAACTTTTAAAACATAATAAAAAATGAAAAAAACAATTTTATTTGCTTTAGCAATAGTTTTTGCTTCAATTGGTTTCTCGCAAGGAGTAACAAAATTAGAAGGCGATTACGCAAAACTTAATGGCGTAAAAAACATTAAGTTAGAGTTTGTTTACGACCAAGATATGAGAGTTGGCAAAACAACTGAGAAACAGTATATTGAAGAGAAAAAAGCAAAATACGAAGTAAAACACCCAGGCGAAGGCGACAAATGGGTAGAAATGTGGGAAAGCGACAGAACAACTCACTACCAACCTAAATTTGCGCAATTATTTAACAAAATATTGTCGGAAAAAGGAATTACTGCCGATGAAAAATTAACCAATTTTGATGCAACTTTAGTAATTCACACATATTTTATTGAACCAGGATTTAATGTTGGCGTAATGAAAAAACCAGCTTTAGTTAGTTATTTTGCTATATTTAAAGATAAAGATGGTAATGAAATACTAAAACTTAATTCGATAAACGCTCCCGGTCAAACTTTTGGCGATAGTGATTTCGATTCTGGAATTAGAGTTGGAGAAAGTTACGCAAAAGGTGCAAAAACATTGGCTTCACACTTAATTAAGAAAAAAGCTTTTTAAGTATAAATACAGAACTAAATCTAAAAAGCTTATTTTAGATTAGACCTAACAAGTTTTGGTTAATTACTGATAATAAGACTGTTAAAAAAACAGTTAAGTTTTTCAAAATTAAGCTTGTTAGGTTTTTTAATATTGAAATCATTGACGAAGTTACAAAATTTATATCTAACAATTTTAGTCATAATTGTCAAAATAATTAATGATTTCACAAGCTAAATCTCACAAAATTAGGGGCTTTTTTGTTGTTTTTTATCCGCAATTTTTGCAATTCTTTTATATTTCCATTAAACACATTTAAGTCCACATTTTCGCTAATACCATTTATTAAACCTTTTTCAGAAAATTGCCAAATAAGCCAATTTTTCGATTTTGGTTCAGAAATTTTATTATAATTTGCAATCCAATAATAATATTCTTTAAACTCAATATCAGATAAAAACGATTCGTAAAATTTATCGCCAGTATAAATAATTGGCTTTACGCCATAATGTTTTTCTACAATATTTAGCCATTTTTTTAAGCCTTTTCGCAAATTTTTTAGGGTTTGTCTTCTCGATAATTTTTCTATATCTAAAATTGGAGGCAGGTCGCCTTCCTCTAAAATTACATTTTCAATAAACAGTTTTGCCTGACTTTCTGAACTTTCATTTGGACGGTAATAGTGATATGCTCCACGAATTACACTTATTTTCTTAGCGTTTCCCCAATTTTCTAAAAATTTGTCATCTATATTTTCATTACCAAAGGTACTTCGTATAATTGCAAACGATATTGGTATAGTATCATTAATATATTTCACATTTTTCCAGTCAATTTTACCTTGATAATGAGATACATCTATACCAAATGCATTTTCAGAATAATTTTCAATAACGCTGTTTATATACTCGTTATTTTTTTTATTGTTTTTTATTGTTTTTTCTTTTTCTAAAACAAATTCAGTTGTATTGTCTTGTATTACAATATTATATATTAATTTACGATTTACATATAGCACAACTAAAATTGTTAAAACTAAAATTAACAATAAAATTTTAACAAAAATATTCGATTCAGATTTACGTTTTTTCAAGAAATTAGCTTTTTAACCAACTATTTATTTTCGCCACTAAACACAAATGAAATAATATTAGCTCCCATTTCTAAAGCTTTAGTACGTTTTTCTTCGCTATCGTTATGCACATCAGAATCTTCCCAGCCATCGCCCAAATCGCATTCATAATCGTAAAAAACCACCAATCTTCCTTTGTAAATAATTCCAAAACCCTGAGGTGCTTTTCCGTCGTGGTTATGTATTTTTGGCAAACCATTATTAAAATTATATTTCTGATGATATATTGGGTGCGAAAAAGGCAATTCAACAAAACTTAATTCCGGAAAAACTTTTTTCATTTCTATTCTTATGTATTGGTCAATTCCGTAATTGTCGGATATATGCAAAAACCCTCCGGAAAGTAAATATGTGCGTAAATTATTGGCTTCGTTTGTAGAAAAAACAATATTTCCGTGTCCGGTGATGTGTAAAAAAGGGTAGTTATATATTTCCGAACTACCTATTTCTACTGATGGTATATCGCTATCAATATTTGTATTAAGGCTTTTATTACAAAAATTAACTAAGTTTTTTAGCGATGTTGGGTTTGCGTACCAATCGCCACCTCCATTGTATTTTATAAGTGCAATTTTTACACTTGTATTTTGCGAATATGTTATTATCGATAAAAAAACAAAAATTGCAATTGTTAATTTTTTCATCATTAAATTGTTGAATTTATTGAGTTTCTAACGCTTATAAACTCATCTAATAAATTTAAATTTTGTTCGAGCGACGTGCCAATAACAGCTATATTTGCACCTGCTTTATAAGTGTGTAATAATTGCTCGGCTGTTTTTATTCCGCCACCTACAATTAAATTGCACGAAATATTATCTCTAACAAGTTGTATTGTTGATGGTGCAACTGTTTGTTTTGCACCACTTCCGGCTTCTAAATAAATTGAGCTTAGTCCTAATAATTCGCCAGCAATAGCTGTAGATAAAACAATTTCCGGTTTGTTGTTTGGTATTGGCGTTGTGTTGCTTATGTATTCTACCGATGTTTTTGTTCCGCTTTCAATTAGTATATATCCTGTTGGGTAAACTTTTATTCCACTTTGTTTAATTTTTATTGCAGAAATTACGTGATTAGAAATTAAATACTCTGGATTGCGACCAGAAATTAGCGATAAAAATAAAATACCATCGGCATTTTTTGTTATTTGGTTTGTATTTCCGGGAAAAATAATTACGGGAATTTCAGAATTATTCTTTATTATATCAATAATATTTTCGATAGAATTATTAACTAAACTACCTCCAACAAAAAAATAATCGACATTTAGTTTGTTAGCTTTTTCTATAAAATTTAAGAAATTTATAGAGTCTATTTTGTCGGGGTCAATTAAAATTGCTATTTTTTTTTCTTTCGACTTATTCATTTTATATCATAGTAAAAACCATTCTTGCTACAGAAAAGTAAATTAAAAAACCTAATACATCGTTTGATGTTGTTATAAAAGGACCTGTTGCTACAGCTGGGTCAATTTTTATTTTGTTTAAAACAAGTGGAACAATTGTTCCAAATAATGAAGCAAACACAATAACACTTAGCAATGATATTGTTATAGAGATAGTTAACACCATTGAGCTATGAACCAAATATGTAAAAATAAAAGCTATTGTGGCTAAAGCTAATCCGTTTATTAATGCTATTATAAATTCTTTGCCTATTTTTTTCCAAACGCTTTCTATACCTAAATTTCCAGAAGCTAAGCCTTGCACTATAATTGACGATGATTGAACTCCAGAATTTCCGCCCATAGCGGCAATTAGTGGCATAAAAAGAGCTAAACCTGCATATTTCACAATATCGCCTTCATAAGCACCAATAACTTGCGAGCCTAATAGTTCGCCAATAAGTCCAATAAAAAGCCAAGGTAAACGAGCTCGGGTAAGTTTAAATATACTGTCCGACGATTCTACGTCTTCTGTAATACCCGACATCATTTGGTAATCTTTTTCGGCTTCTTCTTTAATTACATCAACAATGTCGTCGATTGTAATTTTTCCTAATAATCTGCCAATACTGTCAACTACAGGCAAAGAAACTAAGTTGTATTTATGCATTAAATTTGCCACAATCTCGTCGTCGTCTTCGGTATGTGCTGTAATAATATCGGTATTGCAAATGTCAAATATTTTTTGTGATGTATTTGCCAATAATAATCTTTTTAACGATAATGTTCCAACTAATTTATTATCCTCATCAACAACATAAATGTAATATATATTTTTTACTTTTTTTGCCTGATTTCTTAGTTCTACTAAGCAAGCCCTTACTGTTATGTCTTTATTAATAGCAATAAGCTCTTTAGCCATTAAACCTCCGGCAGTATCTTCGTCGTAGTTTAAAAGGTCTATAATATCGCCGGCTTGTTCAATATCTTTAATACTGGCAAGAATTTTTGCTCTTTTTTCTTTCGATAAATCGCCAATTATGTCGGCAGCATCGTCAGATTCAATGTTTTTTATAATGTAATTAGCAATAATGTCTTCGGGAAGTTCTTTTAAGAACCTAATTCTAACATCATCTTCAAGTTCGGAAATTACATTTGCTGCCAATTCTTCATCTAAAAGCAGATGAACAAATCGTGCTTGTTCAATATTTAATTCGTCGTAAATTTCGGCAATATCGGCTTCGTGAAGTTCTGCTACAAGTTCTCTCGCATACTCTGTATTGTTTTCTGCAATAGCTAATTGTAAGTCATCTACATACTCTCTGGTAAGTTCAAATTTTGAATATGTTGGGCTGTTTTGCATTTTTATAAACTAAATATTTTTCAAAGGTAAATTAAATTTTTTAGTCTATATATTTATAGTTCGTTAAATAAACAATAATTTTATATCCACTGCCTTAAAAACACTTATTATGAATATAATGTGTATATATTACAGTTAAAATTATTGAGTTATTGCAGTGGCTTTATACATACACAAAAATTGAGTTTAATAACTATTTTTTACATATATTTGTAACATAAAAAAGACAAATTTTTATGACACGAGCAGAAAAAATAATTCAAAAGTTAGAATATTATATAGCAAATAATATTTACGAAAGTATTGAAACAGAAATTTTTGAATTAAAAAATCAGCCTGCTAATCAAAAAGATAAAGAATATGTTTCAATTAAAGAAACCATTTGTTCTTTTTTAAATGCCAATGGTGGCATCATAATTATTGGTATAAAAGAAGATAAAAAGAATAAAAAATATATTTTCAATGGTTATAATAGTAATTTTGAAGAAAGTATAAAAATTCTTGAAACAGCCGCAGTTTATGATATTAATGCAAAACCAATAAACATTTCCGAATATATTAAATTTGAAATACGTGATTTTCTTAATGGTCGTATTTTAATAGTTTTTGTTGAAAGATTGCCACACGACATAAAATTTGTTTTTACATACAATAAAGAAAGAGAATTAGTTGCTTATGAGAGAAAAATGGAAGGCGACCATCCTATTGACAAAAACAAAATTGAAGCACAAGAAGAATATAAAATTGAAATCAAATATACAAAAGAACTTCTCCCCGTTACAAATACCAATATAAACAACCTTTCTGTTGATAAACTTAATGATTACATTTATTTAATAAACATAAAAAAGAAAATTGAAAGCCCGAAAGCTGATATTGAAAGTGCAAAATCGTTTTTGTTGCGAAAATCGTTTATAACAAAAGATTATGAACCTACTATTTTGGGGATGTTAGTTTGCGGTGAATATCCGGAAGATTTTTTGGGAACACGTTGCGAAGTAGATTGTTTTTTGAACAATCCTATTAAAATTGCACAAAGTAAGCAGGTGTACAAAGACAATGTTTTACAATTAATGGATTTATGTTTTAATTTTATATACAGTCATATACAAATATCTATAACTGCTAAAGACGGAGGAACGGCCATTCCAGAATACCCTGACGACTTAATAAGAGAATGTATTAATAATTCTTTGGCACATAGAGATTATACAATTGATAGGTTTATAAATATTGATCTTGTTCCACAAAAGCATATAGAAATAAGAAATCCTGGTGGGTTCAAAAAACAATTGTTAATAGAAAAAACAGACCACGAAATTCCTTTACGTAGAATAATTCCAAATCAAAAACCAGTTAATCCAAAATTAGCAGATGTTTTAAAAGTTTTCAACAAATATGAAGGTAAAGGTATTGGAATGGCAACCTTAGTCAATGAATGTTTGAATGATAAAATAGATATACCTTATTATAAATTTCGTGATGAAAACGACATTTCGTTAGTAATACAAAGTGGAAAATTGTTAGATGATACAATTGAAAATTTACTTTCTTCGTTTTCTGGTTTTATAGAAAATTTAACACAAGGCGAAGAATTGACAAATGCTCAAAAACATATAATAGCTTATCTTTATAAATCGGAAAAAGAAAATGAAAATTATCGTTATACTATATTACTAACACCAGATAATAACCATTTTGACGCAATTAAATCATTGGAAAAATATGGGCTTATATACAAACATTCGGAAAGCACTTCAATACACCCTATTTTTATTCTTCATAGAGAATTATTTAAAGAAAATTTTAATTCAGAATTAATTGAAATATTTGGCAATTCGTATTTAGCACTAAGTAATGATTACAAAGAATGTATAAAAATTATTTTCAAAATAGATAAATATAGCAAACAAAAAGCTGTTTCTGCATCTTTGATAGGTAATATAATGTATTTAACGCAACATCAAAAAATATTAGATGTAAGAACGTTTGATAATTTTAAACGAAAAATAAGAACTGTTTTTAACAAATTAGAACAAGCTAAATTTATAATTAAAGCAAACAAAAGATATGTTATAAATAAAAAATATGTTAAAAATAACGACTTATTTAATTAAAGAGTCCAGTATAAAAAGTCAGTTTAATTTTCATTAAATAGGATATGTATTTAATTATCAGGATTTTATGTGTTATTGTAAATTTGAATTAAACCTCTTATTATCAACAATTTAACTTTATAAACTTTCAACTTTTTAGACGGATCTCATTAAAGTTTAGGAAATCTAAATCTTCCCCCAAATCTTGTTATTATTTATTAAGCTATCTATCTTTGCAAAAAATAAAGGCAAACAATTTGAACAAAATAATAAACGATAAAGAATTTATTTCAGAAGCCAATAAAATAAATGTTTATGGGGCTAAAGTACACAATCTTAAAAATATTAATGTTACAATTCCACGAAACAAACTTACAGTAATTACCGGATTAAGTGGCAGTGGAAAATCGTCGTTAGCTTTTGATGTGATACATGCCGAAGGTCAGCGCAGATATTTAGAAACATTTTCGGCTTACGCTCGCCAATTTATTGGAGGAATAGAACGCCCCGATGTTGACAAAATAACCGGACTAAGCCCTGTTATTGCAATTGAGCAAAAAACTACAAATAAAAACCCACGTTCAACAGTAGGAACAATTACTGAAATTTACGATTTTTTACGCCTTCTATATGCAAGAATTGGGGAAGCCTACTCTTACGAAACTGGCGATAAAATGATTAAATATTCCGAAAATGATATTATTGATACCATCAACAAACATTATATAGAAAAAAAAATACTCATACTTGCCCCAATTGTTAAAGGCAGAAAAGGACATTACAAAGAATTATTCGAGAAAATTAGAAAAAGAGGCTTTACACAAGCTTTAATTGACGGGGAAATTGTTGAGTTAGTTCAAAATTTACAACTAAACAGATACCAAGCACATAATGTTGATTTAGTTATCGATAAAATTATTGTAGATGAACAAAACCAAAAACGCTTATTAGAATCGATAAGAACAGCAAACAAACAAGGCGAAAAAGTAATCTCAATTTTCGATATTGAAACAAAAGAGCACAAATATTTTTCGCAAAGTTTAATGTCGCCCGACGGAAATATTTCATATAACGAACCTGCACCACACTCATTTTCGTTTAATTCGCCACACGGAGCTTGCCAAAGGTGCAAAGGCTTAGGTGTAGTTACAGAAACCAATATTGAGAAAATAATACCCAACAATAAAATAAGTATTGCCGCCGGCGGAATAGTTCCATTAGGCAAATACAAAAGTTCGCTTATTTTTTGGCAAATAGAATCTATCGCTCACAAATACGATTTTTCACTAAACAAACCAATTAAAGATATTCCAGAAGAGGCTTTAAATATAATACTATATGGGTCAACAGAAACAATTAGAATTAAAAACAGTCCGCTTGGAAGTCTTTCAAATTATTCGTTCAATTTTAACGGAATAATTAGTTACCTTTTAAATGATACAGAAACCGAGACAAAGAAAAAGAAATTTTCCGAACAATTTGTAACTCGAATGATTTGCCCGGTTTGCAATGGAAAAAGGCTAAACAAAGAAGCTCTAAGTTTTAAAATTAACGATAAAACTATATCCAATTTAGCAAATTTAGATTTAAAAGACCTTAACTATTGGTTCGAGCATTTGGATACTAAACTTACTGATAAGCAATTAATTATATCAAAAGAAATTTTAAAAGAAATAAAAACAAGAATTACTTTTCTTTTAGATGTAGGTTTAGAATACTTATCGCTAAACAGAGAATCTAGAACACTTTCGGGAGGAGAAAGTCAGCGAATTAGACTTGCAACACAAATTGGCTCAAAACTTATAAATGTATTATATATTTTAGATGAACCAAGCATTGGATTACATCAAAAAGACAACGAAAAACTGATAAAATCGCTATTAAATTTACGAGATTTAGGTAATTCAATAATTGTTGTTGAACACGACAAAGATATGATGTTAGCGGCAGATTATATTGTTGATATGGGACCGGGAGCAGGTCGTTTAGGCGGTGAAGTAGTTTTTGCAGGAAAACCTTCCGAATTATTTCAATCGAATAGCTGTACTGCAAAATATTTACGCGACGAAAAAAAAATTGAATTCTCATCAATAAAAAGAACAGGAAACGGCAAAACAATTATTTTAGAAAATGCTACAGGAAACAACCTTAAAAATTTAACTGTAAAAATACCTTTAGGAATGCTTGTATGCATTACAGGAGTTTCTGGGAGCGGAAAATCGTCTCTAATAAATGGTACACTTCAACCAATTTTAAGCAAACATTTCTTTAATTCTTTAAAAGAGCCTTTACCTTACTCTAAAATTATTGGTATTGATAACATTGACAAAGTTATAGAAGTAAACCAAACCGCTTTGGGAAAAACTCCACGCTCAAACCCAGCCACTTACACCAAAATTTTTGACGATATTCGTGCTCTTTACGAAACTTTACCCGAAGCAAAAATTAGAGGCTACAAAGCCGGACGTTTTTCGTTTAATGTAAAAGGCGGACGTTGCGAAACCTGCAAAGGTGCCGGATTAAAAACCATAGAAATGAATTTTTTGCCCGATGTATATGTTCTTTGCGATAGTTGCAACGGAAAACGTTATAACCGCGAAACTTTACAAGTTCGATATGGAGGCAAATCAATAAGCGATATATTAGACTTAACAATAAATGCCGCAGTAGAATTTTTTAAAAACATACCAAATATATTAAGAACAGTTGAAGCTCTACAAAAAGTAGGTTTAGGATATATTAAACTTGGGCAACCATCTACAACCCTATCGGGTGGAGAAGCACAACGAGTTAAACTTGCCAACGAATTAGCAAAAAAAGATACAGGAAACACACTTTATATTCTCGACGAACCTACAACCGGACTACATTTTGAAGATGTTAGAATACTTATGAATGTAATTGAGCAACTTATTGATAGGGGTAATTCGGTAATTATTATTGAACACAATTTAGATGTTATTAAAAAAGCCGATTATATTATTGATTTAGGTATAGATGGTGGCAAAAACGGTGGAAACATTATTGCTCAAGGAACTCCAGAAGAAATTATTAAAAACCAACAAAGCTATACTGGTAAATATTTAGCCAATTTAATTGCAAATTAAGAAGAAAAAAAAACATCAATATTATAAAATTTGTACCTTTGTGATAATTATTAAATTGAGAAAATATGTTGACAAAAACCAAACTTAAAGAACAAATCGAAAAATTTCCAGAAGAATTTTCCATTGATGAATTAATTGAAAATTTAATTTTATTGGAAAAGATTGAAAATGGGAATAGGCAATCAGAAAACGGAGAAGTAGTCTCAGACGCAGAAATGGGAAACGAAATTGAAAAATGGTTCAAGTAAATTGGACATTTCACGCAAAAGACGACTTAAAAGCAATCTTTCAATATATCTCAAAAGATTCTAAGCGTAACGCAAAACTTCAAGTTGTAAGACTTAAAAACCGGACTGAAATATTAAAAACTCAAGTCCGTTCAGGCAAAATTGTACCCGAAATTAACAAAGAAAATATTAGAGAGCTGATTGAAGTAAATTATAGAATCATTTATAAAATAGTAACAGATAATCGCATAGACATTTTAACAATCCACCATTCCGCAAGAAACTTGACAAGACGAAAAATTGAATAAGTTTCACACAAAAAAGCATTGAAGTATTTGATAACCGAAATAATAAATTAAATTTGCAAAAAATACTATTATGGATACACCTAACAAAAAGTGCATTATTTGCAAAAGAGACGAGAACGATATTCCGTTAACAAAATTTGATTACAAAAACACAAGTTTTTGGATTTGTCCGCAACACATTCCAGTAATAATTCACGACCCAACACAATTGGTAGGTTTATTGCCCGATGCCGACAAATTTGAAGCTGTGTAAGTTTTTATTATTAAGTTTATTATTAAATGCCTTAAATAATTAAGGCATTTTTTATTAACTTTGCCCTTAAATGGAAAATGCCGAAAAATATACTCGCTATTATTCAAACGGAAAGCTACTAATTTCGGGCGAATATGCCGTTATTGATGGTGCAACAGCCTTAGCTATACCACTAAAATTCGGTCAATCGTTAGAAATTGAACAAATATTAAATACAAACATTTTACGCTGGGAGGCATACGTTAAAAATAAACTTTGGTTTTTTGTAGAATATAATATCGAAAACTTATCAATAATAAAAACCAATATAAGTTTAGTTGCCGAAAAACTAATAAAAATTTTAAAAACCATTATAGAAACCGACCCTATATTTAAGCAAAAATTAAAATCGAAAATTGTAACACACATCAATTTTAACCATAATTGGGGCTTAGGAACAAGTTCTACATTAATATCAAATTTAGCTTTTTTCGCAAAAACAAACCCTTACAATTTATTAAACAAAATTTCAAACGGTTCGGGCTACGATATTGCAGCAGCCAGAGAAACAAAGCCATTTTTATACACAATTACCGATAAAAACACACACTCAATAGAAATTGTTGATTTTGCAAATAAAATAAACAACAACTTATATTTTATTTATTTAGGCAAAAAACAAAATACCGAAACCAGTCTTAATAACTACAAAACATTAAACAAAATTACAAATACCATTATTGATGAAATTACAGAAATAAGCAAATATTTAGCAAGCAGCAACAATATTGAAACGTTTAATAAAGCTATATTTAATCACGAAGAAATAATCTCTAATTTAATAGGCAAAAAACCTATTCAAAAAGAATTTTTTAGCGATTTTGAAGGACAAATAAAATCGTTAGGTGCTTGGGGTGGCGATTTTATATTAGCAAGTACAGAAAATAATAGTGCTTATGTTAACAACTATTTCAAAAACAAACGATTAACCACAATTTTAAAATATAACGACATTACAATAAAAAACAAATGAAAAAAATTGCAAAATGGGAAAGCCCATCAAATATTGCACTTATAAAATATTGGGGAAAACACGGGGGTCAGTTGCCCAATAATCCATCAATAAGTTTTACGCTAACAAACTCAAAAACAATCACTTCCGTAGAATTAGTTAGCAAAACCGACAAAAACATAGAATTTTTATTTAATAACGACATCTCAGAAAGTTTTTCAACAAGAATTGAAAATTTTCTTAATAGTATTTCAAGCGAATTGCCATTTATTAACGATTACAGCTTTATTATAAAAAGCAAAAATACATTTCCTCACTCAGCCGGAATAGCCTCGTCGGCATCGGCGTTTAGTGCTTTAGCCTTATGTTTGATAGATTTAAAACAGCAACTCGGATTTAAAATAACCGATTTTTTTTCTGAGGCATCGTATTTTGCCCGATTAGGCTCTGGAAGCGCCTGCCGGTCGGTTTATGGCGGTGTTGCTTTATGGGGAGAAACCGATTTAATTGAAAACTCATCAAATAAATTTGCAGTATCGCTAAATGATATTATTCACCCTATTTTTAAAAACTATCACGACGATATTATCATTGTAAACTCAGAAAAAAAGCATATTTCAAGCAGTTTGGGGCATAAACTTATGGATACAAACCCGTACAGAAATATAAAATATAAACAATCAAAAATTAATTTAAACGAACTTCTGCTATCGCTAAAAAGTGGCAATTTAACCGATTTTATAAGAATTACCGAGTCTGAAGCCCTTAGTCTTCATTCTATGATGATGCTTTCTAACCCTTCGTTTATTTTGCTACAACCAAAAACTTTACAAATTATATCAGAAATTATTAGATTTAGAAACCATACAAAAATTCCAATATCATTTACATTAGATGCCGGACCTAACGTACACGTTCTATATCCCCATAAATTTACCGATGAAGTTAAAGAATTTTTATCTGATAATTTTAACCATAATTGTCAAATAATTAATGATTTTACAAGCTAAATATCACAAAAAAACCAAAAAGAATATCTTATTGATATAACTGATATTCAAGGAAGAATAATATTAAAATTAATGAAGAATACATATATTGGATTAAATGTACTTTCAGTAAATAT
>DYMG01000041.1:0-2378 GCA_020721655.1 Paludibacter propionicigenes
TTTTTGTTTGTATTAGGTATAAATTTAAACTAATTTTGCATAAAACTATAATAAATGCAAAATTCTATCGATAAGTTTATTGAAAGCATAAAACTTTCAATTGCTAGTAAAAAAATTGTTAAAATATTAGTAAATACTCCAAAAAACAAGAATAACGATTTAAAAAAAGTTGTAATAAGAATAGTTGATATAAAAAATGAAAATAAATTATCGTTTTTATATAACCATCAAACAAAAGATATTACAAAAAACTACAATTTAGAAGATGCTTGTTTACAGATAAATAGCCTTTTAAATACTGAATTTCAAAATGCAATATTATATACAATTGAAAATGATATTAGACTTCAAATAAGCAAAAAAAACAAAGCTACAATTACTACAAACAAACCAACTTTTACAAAACAAATTGAAACAGAGCACAATAAACAAAAAAAACGTTTTGTAAGTTTAGAAAATAATAAATATTTGCAAAGTTTGGGAGTAGCAACAAAAAATGGCGATATTGTTCAAAATATGCAAGATAAATACAAGCAAATAAACAAATACGTTGAAACAATTGATGGTATAATAAAAGCCTCGAATTTAAAAAACAAAAAATCGCTAAGTATTGTAGATATGGGCTCTGGTAAGGGCTACCTAACTTTTGCGGTTTACGATTATTTGGTAAATACTTTAAAAATTGATGCAAAAGTTACAGGCGTAGAGCAACGCCCCGATTTAGTTGAATTATGCAACAAAATTGCTAAAGAAAACAAATTTAACGGATTAAATTTTTCGAACGGAAGTATAGAAAGCTACAAAACCGATAATGTAGATATTCTAATAGCCCTACACGCTTGCGATACAGCAACCGACGACGCTATTTACAAAGGAATAAGCTCTAATGCCGAAATAATAATTACAGCACCTTGCTGCCATAAGCAAATTCGCAATCAATTTAATGTAGAAAACGAGCTTAAAGATGTGGTAAAATTTGGAATATTAGAAGAACGCCAAGCCGAAATTGTAACAGACACCATAAGAAGCTTAATGTTAGAGGCTTACCAGTACAAAACTCAAGTTTTTGAGTTTATTGCCGATGCCCATACTCATAAAAATGTTATGATTGTTGGTTCAAAAAATAGTGAAAACAACACTTCCGAAAGCGAAAAATATTTCGAGAAAATAAAAAACCTGAAATCGGTTTTCGGAATTAAATATCACTATTTAGAAAAACTTTTTAATCGCGAAAAGTAGAGCAAACATTAACTTATATAAACAATAGTAGCACCAAATCCATATTCTTTAAACGAAGCATCTTGAAATTTGAATTTCGAATATTCTTGTTGAAGCGATTTTCGCAGCTCGTTTTTTAAAGTGCCATTCCCTACTCCGTGAATAAATACAATTTTATTTACCCTGTTGCTTATTGCATTTTTCATTTCGGAATGAAATTTTTGAAGCTGAGCAAGCAACATTTCTGTGTTCGATAAACCACTAAAATTATCTAAAACTTCTTGAATGTGTAAATCTACCTCAACAATTTCGGTGTTTTTTTGAGTAGCGTATTTTGTTGCCAGTTGATTACTGTAAACTTCGCTTTCTTGTTTTTGTTTTATAATTTTAGCCAACTCTTCTTGAGATAATTTATCTACCTCAGTTTTTAAACCATATTCAAAAATTGGAATTATAATAGCATTTTCATCAAAATAGTCGTTTTCCTTGTAACTTCCGTCTTTAATTAGTTTTACCGATGGCAGGTAAACCGCTTTTTCTATAGGGCTTTGCAAATTAATTTGTGTTTTTGCAATAAAAATTATTTGAAAAACAAAATTTAATCCATCTTGAATGCTCAAATTTGTTAATTCTACAAACTGCTCTTTTGTATCCGACTCAAGTTTAGAATTATATACCGATTTAAAACTATTGTTATCCACTTGCAAAATATTGCAAAATAAATTGTACTCACTATCATTTATAATGTAAAAACTAAAAATGTTGGTATTATTAACAACACCCAGCATTATTTTATGTTCGTTGCCATAAATTTCGGGCAATTCTTCTTCAAAAACATCATTAATTGGCTCTTGTTCAATTACAATATCATTTTTTTTATGATAATTAGTTTCTTGTTCAATGTTGTTTTTACCTTTAATATTTAAAAAGTTATTCTCGTTCGAGTCAACTAAAACAAGTTCGTTTGCATAAATTGGAATATTAAAGCCAAATTCGTCTTCAATTATAACTTCCTTATCGTTAATAAGTTTCATAATTTTGCCACCACCAATGTCGTTTAGGTAACGAACATTATCGCCTATTTTAAATTTCATATTATTATTCTTTTAGTTTTTCGGAATTTATCCACATTATTACATTAGTATTATTCTCGAATTTTG
>DYMG01000041.1:2478-17482 GCA_020721655.1 Paludibacter propionicigenes
AATAAAAAAAACAAAATTTTCACAAACTATTTTAATATTACTGTGCAAAGTTAAAATAATTATATATTTATTGATGATAAAATTATTTATAGTAAAAAAAAGCCCCAATTTGGGGCTTTTTTATTTCAATATATTCTAGTTTTCATCTGGAGAATGAAATACATCAAATTTACCTTTAATATTATTACCTGTGTCGTCTGTACCTGTAAAAGTTCCTATTATTCTACCACCAACTCCACCAAAAGCAGTTATTTCTACTGTACTACCACCTGCAAGATTATAAAAATTAGGACTTAAATCGAAATAAGCAGAAACTGGACTATTTGAAGAAAGTACTGTATAAAATCCAATACCTGAACAAGGATCAATTGAAAAATTCATATAATCACTTTCTCTCTGTATAGACATAGATAAAGATGTGCCATACATACGACCTGTTGCTTCTGTGAAATTTGAATATGTAGCAGTATCATTTATAGTAATTGTATTAGAACCTACAGGAGGAGGTGTTGGTACACAAATCATTACATTGCCTACATCATAAGAGCCACCTGAAGGATAGTAATATTTAGTTTCCTCATAACCATTTATTTTGTATGTTACATTTAAATAGTTTGAACTTGTGCTAAAAGGCAATTTAAAAATACCATTTGATGTGTAAGTTTTTGAAATATTTGACCCATCATGAACTATAACCTGACCAGATATTGGAGAGCCTGTACAATTTACAATTTTTCCGTAAATTTTACCAACGCAATCAACCGATAAATCTATAGTTGCAGTTTCGCCGGCACTAAGTTGGGATGTATATTGGGTTGCCGAATTTCCAAAATAGTCTTCAGCTAATATTTGAACTGGAACAATTATTCCAGAAGGTACTTTTCTCGAATATTCGCCATTATTGTCGGTAATATCGTAAGTTTGACCAATTTGAACCCTAATTCCAGCAACAGGCTCTCCAATACAATCGGTAACAGTTCCTTTAACTGTTGCAAAATCGGTGCTTTTTTGTTGCATACTCCACATAGAAAAATGTGAGACCCCCGAAACGTATTTTGGACCATCTCTTCTGCCCGAACCGCCATTCGAAGCATAAACTAAATCGCCACCTCCATACCATAAATCTATGCTACCAGGAGCTGATGTTTGCAATGCTACAGGAATTGCAATATGCACTTGTGCTTTTTCTGTATTAGTACTGGCTAAATTTAATTTATTGCCATTATCGTCTAATAATTGAACCATTAGTCCACCAAACGAGTTTAAATAGAATTTTTCAGTGCCATCAAAACTGCCAAATTGGTCGCCACCGGGTGCAACTTTAGAATAATCTGAAGACGTTGCATCTAAATATTTAGCATAAACATTAACGTTTCCTGTGTAAGGAGCATCGAACTCATCAACAAAATTAAGCGATGCAGGGAAATAAACTAAAGTATCCCAGCCGTTTGTTAAAACGGTTTCATTTCCAGTAGTAAAACTTGTATTATAAGTTGCTGTTTCGCCAGAATTTAAACCAACCAAAGTTGCTTCTATTCGAGTAACTCCATTTGCATTGGCTATTCTTGTCTGAAAAGTTTCAAAATAACCTTGTTTGCTAAACTTTACTAATACTCTTTCAGAAGATATTGGTATGTTTGTAAACAAAAACGAACCGTCGTATTTTGTTGTTACAACAGTATTTCCAATTTTAACTTCTACATCAGCCATTGGATAGTGACCTGTGCTAAAAACAATACCGGAAACGGTTGTTTTAGTTACTGCAACCGATGGTATTATAGGTTCATCAGTTCTGTCTTTTTTACAAGAACTTGTAATTGCAGCAATACCAATTAGTACAACTGCTAAAATGCTAAATAAGTTTTTCATTTTAAATTATTTTTATCAAATTTCTTAAAAAAATATAACAATTACAATGTTTTATGAATAAAATGTTAATAAAAAAATTTAATAAATAAGATTATGACCTTTTAAAATGCTTTTTTTGTATCTTTATAAAATTTCCGTTTAACGCAATGTTAAAGAATAAATTAAAATATTTTATATTCTTTTTGATACTTTTAAGTAATGCTTTTTCTAATAATTTAGATAGCTTAAAATTGCTGCTCAATAAAAGTGTTACCGATACAGGTAAAATAAGTACCCTAATGTTAATTGCAGAGAATTGCGAGATTGACGACTCTTCACTTTTTTATGCCGAAAAAGCACTACAACTTGCCGAACAAACAAAAAATATAGAAAAAATTGCTCAAATTAACTTTTTATTTGGAGATATATACTCAAAATTAGAATTTACCGAAAAAGCTATTAAATACTACACAAATTCTGAAAACTATTTTAAAACAACCAAAAATTACTCGAAATTAGCTTTGCTATATCAACAAAGAGGAATTGCTTACGAACAAATTAGCGATTTTAATAATGCAGGAAAAGATTATTTAAAAGCTTTAAAATTAATTGAAAAGCAAAGCGATAAAATTCAATTAGCAAGAATATTAAATTATATTGGGTCGGTATATTACAAACAAAAACAAAATGATGGCGCTCTAAAATATTGGAACAGAGCGTTACAAATTGTTGAAAAATTAGATTATAAAAGGGGTATTATATCTATATTATCTAATATTGGAAATGTTTATTTAAATAAATATAACAAAGACGACACATTAAGCTATCATTATTTAAATGAGTCGGAACAAAATTTTAATAAAGCGTTGTTAATTTGCGAACAAATTAAAGATAATAGCGTTTTAATTTACCATTCTTACAATAATATAGGCAATTTATTTATGATAAAAGCCGAAAGTAAAAAAGACATTCAAATTAATGATTATAACAAATCGCTACTTTATTACAAAAAAGCCCTATTAACAGCCCAAAAAAATGGAGATTTGGAAAACGAAACAATGAGTTTAATAAATATTGCTAATATTTTTGCAAAACAAAAAAAATATGAAAAAGCTATTGAAACACTTCAGGTAGCAAAAAATAATGCAATAGAAAACGATTTAAAACCATTGTTATTAGAAGTTTTTGAAAAAACATCATTTGTTTATAAAGAACTTAAAGATTATAAAAATGCATATTTATACAGCTCAAATTACGATTCTCTTAAAAATATTATTTACGACGAAAACATAGCAAATGCTTATGCCGAAAACGAGAAAAAATACAACTACGAAAAACGAGAAAAAGAAAACGAGAAACTAAAAATTGCAAATCAACTTCAAGAAGAAAAAAACACAAAACAACGTTTTTTCTTAATAGCATCAATAATAGGATTTGTGCTAATTTCGTTTTTGGCACTATTAATATTAAAAAGTTATAGCCAAAAAAGAAAAGCAAACAAAGAGTTAACAGAGTTAAACAACGAGATTAACCAACAAAAAAACGAAATAGAAGCTCAGCGAGATTTAGTTTCTGTACAAAAATCGGAATTAGAAACTATTCACGGTGAGGTTACCCATAGCATTGAATATGCAAAAAGAATTCAATCGTCAACACTTCCAAAAATAGAAATTCTGGAAAATGTATTTGCCGAGACTTTTATTTTATTTAAGCCTCGCGATATAGTTAGTGGCGATTTTTATTGGTTTGTTAAAATGGAAGATGTATCGGTAATAACCGTTGTCGATTGCACCGGACACGGCGTCCCGGGTGCATTTATGAGTATGCTCGGAATGAGTTTCTTAAAAGAAATTGTAGTAAAAGAATTTATTACCCACCCTGGCGTTATTCTCAGAAAACTTAGAAAAGAAATAATAAACGCTCTTCAGCAAACCGGACAAACCGGAGAACAAAAAGATGGAATGGATATGTCGCTTATTGCATATAACCATAAAACCAAAATTTTGCAATTTGCTGGCGCAAACAATCCAATATATATAATTTCGCAAAACGAATTAAATGTTTTGTCCGATAAATCGAAAATGCTAATTAAAACAGAAGAAATACCCACACTTAACAAAAAACTATACGAAATTAAACCCGACAAAATGCCAATTGCAATTTATGTTAAAATGGATAAATTTGCAACTCACGAAATTCAATTATCTGATGGCGATTTAATTTATATGTTTTCTGATGGATATGCCGACCAATTTGGTGGAGAAAATGGCAAAAAAATTATGTACAAAACTTTTAAACGCCTACTATTAAACAATTCTGATAAAAAATTGGAAGTGCAAAAAAATGAACTCAATACCACAATTGAAAATTGGAAAGCATACAAAGACAAAAATAACGAATCGTTCCCTCAGGTTGACGATATTTGCGTTATGGGCTTAAAAGTTTGACAAAAAATCTAAATATTGGAAATTATTCATGAGTCCGGTATAAAAAGTCAGTTTAATTTTCATTAAATAGGCTATATATTTAATTATCAGGACTTTATGTATTATTGTAAATTTGAATTAAAACTCTTATTATCAATAATTTAACTTTATAAACTTTCAATTTATAACTTTTTAGCCTGACATCATTCATAAGTGCCGTATAAAAAAAACTAACAAGTTTAATTTTGAGAAATTCAACTTTTTTAATAGCTTCATTATCAACAATTAACGAAAACCTATTAGGTTTTATCTAAAATAAAATAAATTTTTTAGATTTCACTCATTCATTTTACACTACTTTTGCACAAAATAATAAATTATGGAAATAGTATTAAGTGGCATTCGCCCAACAGGTAATTTACATTTAGGAAACTACTTTGGAGCAGTAAAAAACTTTGTAAAAATGCAACACGAAAATAATGCATTTTTCTTTATTGCCGACTATCACTCACTTACAACACACCCAACCCCAAACGACTTACACGGAAATGTTAAACAAGTACTTGCAGAATACCTTGCCTGCGGATTAAACCCCGATGTAGCAACAATATACGTACAAAGCGACCTTCCCGAAATAGCAGAACTATACTTGCTGTTAAATATGAATTCGTACCTTGGCGAACTTGAAAGAACCACAAGTTTTAAAGATAAAGTAAGAACACAACCAAACAACGTAAACGCCGGATTACTAACATATCCAGTACTTATGGCTGCCGACATATTAATTCACAGAGCAAAAAAAGTACCCGTAGGAAAAGACCAAGAACAAAACTTAGAAATGGCTCGAAAATTTGCAAAACGATTCAATAATTTATACAACGTACAGTATTTCGACGAACCAACACCCTTTAACTTTGGCGAAGAACTTATAAAAATTCCGGGTTTAGATGGTAGCGGAAAAATGGGGAAATCTGAAGGAAATGGAATATACCTAATTGACGATGATAAAACCATAAGAAGTAAAGTAATGAAAGCAAAAACCGATGCAGGACCTACAATTCCAAACCAAAAAATGCCCGAAGAAATTGTAAACCTCTTTACAATAGCAAACATAGTTTCTGAAAAAGACACAGTAAATGTTTTCCGAAATAAATATAACGATTGCACAATTCGCTACGGCGATTTTAAAAAACAACTTGCCGAAGATATAATAAAATTTACAAGTCCAATTAGAGAAAGAGTTTTAGAAATACACGCCAACGAGCAATATCTTAAAAAAGTTGTTAAACTTGGAGCCGAAAAAGCTAGAGTAAGTGCATCGAAAACAATAAAAGAAGTACGCGAAATTATAGGCTTTAAATCGTTCTAAAAATCAAAATATGAACCACATAATATCCCCTTCAATGCTTTCTGCCAATTTTAACAATTTAGGCAACGATATTGAAATGATTAACAACAGCCAAGCCGATTGGTTTCATATTGACGTTATGGACGGAGTTTTTGTGCCAAATATTTCGTTCGGATTTCCAATAATTAATCACATTAAAAAAATTGCAAAAAAACCATTAGATGTTCATTTAATGATTGTTGACCCCGATAAATATATTGCAGAATTTAAAAATGTAGGAGCCGACTATCTTACAGTGCATATTGAAGCCTGCACGCATTTACATAGAACAATACAAAATATTCATACAAACGGAATGAAAGCAGGGGTTTCGTTAAATCCGCATACACCAGTAGAACTACTTTCCGAAATTATTAACGATATAGATTTAGTATTGCTTATGTCGGTAAATCCCGGATTTGGTGGGCAAAAATTTATTGAAAACACATTTTCAAAAATAGAAAAACTACGAAAAATGGCTGATGCCAAAAATAAAAATCTAATTATTGAAATTGATGGCGGGGTTGATAATACAAATGCCGAAAAACTAATAAAACTGGGTGCAAACGCCTTAGTTGCAGGCAATTATATTTTTAAATCGGAAAACCCAACCAAAACCATATCAAATTTAAAAAGCCTAAATTTTTAAAATGAAAAAATTACTGTCGGTTTTTACAATATTATTGTTGTTAACATCTTGTGAAAGCACTGTTTACAAAGATTTTGAGGAATTTGATAATTACCAATGGGAAAAATCTAAAACTCCGGAATTTAATTTTGAAATAACCGAAAAAGCTGAAAAATACGATATTATTTTAACATTGAGGTATGTTGAAGGATTTCCATATAAAAATATGATTGGAACAGCACTTTTGGTTGATGAACACAAAAATGCAAGCTTAAAAAAAGTATTTTTTCCAATTATTGATGATAATAAAAATTATATAGGCGAAGTTGCTGGCGACTTGTGGGATACTGAATATACACTTTTTAACGATACATCTTTGGAAAAAGGCAAATATAAAATTACCACAGAACAGCTTGTAGTTAACCCTATATTAGCTTTTGTTGTTGATGTTGGTATTAAAGTTAAAAAAGTAGATAAATAAAAAAAGTGGTTATAAAGCCACTTTTTTTATTTCAGTTTTTTTGAAAGTGAGAATATATTTATTCAACAATAATTTTGTTTCGTTGTTGCGAGTTTTTGCTTGCTAATTCTAAAATGTAAACTCCTTTTGGCAGGTTATTTAAGTTAATTCTGAAGTTTTTTGAATTTACATTCATATTCCCCAAACACCTTCCGTAAACATCTAATAAAGAATATTTTAACACTATTTCGTTTGAATTAATATTTACATAAGTTTTTGCCGGATTTGGGTAAATATTTATACTGTTTATTTGTTCATTTATTGAAGAAACAGATGTTACTGTGTCGTTTAAATGTTTTTTAAAAAAATCCCAAATTTTAATGGTATAAGTCATATCATTAACAGGTTCATATAACCATTGATGGGTGGCATTTATGGCTTTGTAAAATTCTACTTCGGCATTGTTATTTTGGTTTGTATATTTGTAGTGTACTATATTTATTCCGTCGCTTGCAGTGTTAGAAATTGAATCTATTATTGGTGTTGTTGTGCAGTTATTATTTGTAATCCAGTAATTTACAAGCTCTTCGGCATCGTTTCCATAATTATTATTAGTATAGGCAACTGTACCATCTGCGGTTCCATGAAAATGGCAAAAAGGTATTGTTTGCGATGGAGAACAAGTTAAAGAGTTTCCGATAGTACCGGCAACCGATGCAACTGCTTTAAATTTGCTTGTAAGTTCACAAGCTAAGCGGTTTGTCATAAATCCGCCCATTGAAAAACCTGTTACAAAAATATTGCTTTCATCTACATTGTATAGTGCTGCTGTATAATCAATTAATGCACTAAGAAATCCCACATCGTCAACCGTTTGGTTTAAAACCATTCCCATGTAACTTGCACCGGAATTCCAAGCTGTACCATAGTTTGGGTCGGCAATTGCTTCTGGTGTTAATACTATAAAGTTGTCTATATCTGCCAAATAATTCATTCCAATATTGTAAAAATTGTTCATATTATCTCCCAATCCGTGAAGACAAAGAACAACAGGTACCGCTTCGGTTCCGTTGTATGTTGATGGAACGTACTCAATATATTTTCGTGTTAAGCCATCAAACTGCATAGTTTTAGATGTTTGCGAAAATAAATTTACTGAAATAATTAAAGAAATAATTAATATTCTACTTTTCATATATGTAAATTTTTATTTATGGTAAAAGTAATTATAGTTTTATTAAATAACTCAAGTTTTGCACCATGAATTAAGCCACTAATTTAGGTATATTTGTGAGATTTTCATCATTTTTCAAAAAAATAATAATAATGTATCGCTGTAATGTATGAATTTACTGATATCTAAATTGAGAGATTAGATTTTCTGTTGATTGAATTGCCATTAAAAAGCATTCACTATTTATATTGATTCCGAATAATACTATTTTTATTATTCAGATACTCACAAAAGATGAAAACAGAGCCTAAAAGCTGTAAAAACAGTCCAATTTTCTAACAGCTTAACATAACTATCCTATTACCATTACGGTTTATAGGTAAAATATAGATAAAATGACTAATCACCATTAAAAAATAATACGACCTATTCATCACCATATTTTTAAATGGTAATTGTTCGTTTGTTGCTAATTCTTTGATACTGCGATGTATTAATTCATCAGCACCCCTTTGATGTGAGAGTTTTACAATATTTTTTGCTTCTAAATATTCTCCTATGTTTTATTACACTAATCGCTCAGTTTAAGTTGAAATTAGACTATATTGAAAGTAAAATCGGTATTACTAAAAATCTTTAACACACATTAACATTTATAAAAAATATTTAAACCTTTAAGTATTTATATTTGTATCGCAAAAATTAATTAATTATTTTTATGGAAGATATAATATCACAAGAAAGTTTAAACACGCACAGTGTTGATATTAAAGAACTTAACGAAAGAATACAACGAGAAAGTGCAATCATTGATATGATTACTATGGAAATGAATAAAGTAATTATTGGACAAAAGCACTTAGTTGAAAGTCTTATAATTGGTATGCTTTCCAATGGACATATTTTATTAGAAGGAGTTCCCGGTTTGGCAAAAACATTAGCCATTAACACATTAGCCACAACAGTAGATGCAAAATTTAGCCGTATTCAGTTTACTCCAGACTTACTACCAGCCGATTTAATAGGAACACTAATATACAGCCAAAAATCGGAAGAATTTATTATAAAAAAAGGTCCAATTTTCGCCAACTTTATTTTAGCCGATGAAATTAACCGTTCACCAGCAAAAGTACAATCTGCCTTACTTGAAGCAATGCAAGAAAAACAAGTTACAATTGGCGAAAAAACATACAAATTAGACAATCCATTCTTAGTTCTTGCAACACAAAACCCTATAGAACAAGAAGGTACATACCCTTTGCCAGAAGCCCAAGTTGACCGTTTTATGCTAAAAGTTGTAATTTCATACCCAAAAATTGAGGAGGAACGACTTATAATGCGTCAAAATATGGCAAAACAATTTCCAAAAGCAAACACAATTCTAAAAACAGACGACATAATTAAAGCACGAGAAGTTGTAAAAGATGTATATTTAGACGAAAAGATTGAAAAATATATAGTAGATATAGTATTTGCAACACGTTACCCAGCACAATACGGATTAGAAAAATACGTAAATTTAATTTCATTTGGAGGTTCGCCACGTGCTACAATAAACCTATCAATGGCAGCCAAAGCTTACGCTTTTATTAAACGCAGAGGTTATGTAATACCAGAAGATGTTAGAGCTATTGCTCACGACGTTCTTAGACACAGAATAGGATTAACCTACGAAGCCGAAGCCGATAATATTACTTCTGAAGACATAATTAACGATATATTAAACGTAGTTGAAGTACCTTAAAGAACTAATATCGCTGTATAAAATATCAAAAAAAATCAGCCTAAAACATATTGTTTTACCCTTTTTAAATTAACAACAAAAAAATTGTATAATCTATTTGATAATTATTTGTAAGTGGAAGCAACAGATTTAATAAAAAAAGTTAGAAAAATTGAGATAAAAACTCGTGGCTTATCAAACCATATTTTTTCAGGACAATACCATAGTGCATTTAAAGGCAAAGGTATGACCTTTAGCGAAGTTCGCGAATATCAATACGGCGACAGCATAAAAAATATAGATTGGAATGTTACAGCTCGATTTAACCACCCTTTTATTAAAGTTTTTGAAGAAGAACGAGAACTTACAGTAATTTTAATAATCGACGTTAGTGCATCAAAATCTTTTGGTACAACCGTACAACAAAAACGCGATTTAATAACCGAAATTGCAGCCGTACTTTCGTTTTCTGCAATAAACAACAACGATAAAATAGGAGTAATTCTGTTTTCAGATAAAATAGAAAAATTTATACCTCCAAAAAAAGGAAAATCGCATATTTTACGAATAATTCACGATTTAATTGAATTTAACCCACAAAACAACGGTACAAACATTGCCGAAGCACTCAGATTTTTTACAAATGCCATAAAAAAACGAAGCACTGCCTTTATTATTTCCGACTTTATCGACAATAATTTCGATAAAGCACTGCAAATAGCCAACAACAAGCACGACATTATAGCCCTACGAATTTTCGATAAACGTGAATTTGAAATGCCAAACATAGGTTTTGTAAAATTTTTAGATGCCGAAACAGGTAAAACTAAATGGATAGACACATCTAATAACAATACACGCGAAAATTTTAATAATTATTCTAAAAATAGGCAAGCAAAACTATCTAACACATTTTTAAAATATAATATAGATAACGTTATGCTTAGCACCGACCAAGACTATATAAAACCATTAATCGGACTATTTAAAAGACGTGGAGCAAAATAAATAATTTTATGAAAACTGTAATTTTAAAAAACATCAATAAAATAATGCGAAAAACAATAATTATTCTGTTAATTGTTTTTGGAGTAAACACCTTAAGCTTTTCGCAAAAAGTAACTGTAAACTCACAATTAGATACAAATAAAATTACTATTGGCGACCAATTTACACTTACTCTAACACTTACAAAACCATTAAACGAAAATGTACTTTTTCCAACACTTTCCGATACTATAATTAAACAAATTGAAATAGTAAACGAAAAAGATATTGACACAATAAGCAAAAACGAAAACAGTATTTCGCTAACAAAAAAATATACTCTAACTTGTTTTGATAGCGGACTTTTTGTTGTACCATCTTTCCAATTTATTATAAACAATAACGATACAGACTCAATAACCACAGCACCACTAATTTTGCAAGTAAACACTTTGCAAGTAGATACCGTAAAAAAACAAATTGCCGACATTAAAAAACCAATAGAAGCTCCTATAACTTTTATGGAATTTTTAAACGAATATTACCCTTATATTTTAGGTTTTGTAATACTTGCAGCATTAATAATTTTATGGTTGTGGTACCGTAAAAAATACAAAAAAACAGGTACACAACAAGCGAAAATAGAAAAACCTAAAGAACCTGCACATGTTATAGCTGTTAGAAATTTAGAAAATTTGAAAACAAAAAAACTTTGGCAAAACAACCGAACTAAAGAATATTATATTGAATTGTCGGAAATATTACGCATATACCTTTACAATAGATTCAACATAAACGCTTTAGAAATGACTTCGGACGAAATTATTTTTCAAATAAACAAACTTCCCGAAGCAAGCACAGAACTAAAAAACAAAGCAAAACAATTCTTTATTCTTGCCGATTTTGTGAAATTTGCAAAAGCAAATCCTCTACCAAATGAACACGACACAAGTATGAAAACCACATTCTTATTTGTTGAAGAAACCAAACAAACAAATACTAAACCCGAAGAAAAAAATAATTCTGTTAAACCTGAAACAGCATCAATAAATTAAAAAAATAGAAAATGTTTAACAATATAGAATTTGCAAACCCCAATTTATTTTATTTACTGCTTTTATTGTTACCAATAATTGCGTGGTACATTTTAAAACAAAATAAAATTCAAAGCACTATTAAATTATCTTCGTTAGAAGGTTTTTCTAAAACAAAAACGAGTATAAAATATTATTTACGCCACGTTTTGTTTATTTTAAAAATATTTGTAGCAGTATTTCTAATAATTGTTTTAGCACGTCCACAAAGCTCTGATAGTTGGAAAAACGTAACAACCGAAGGTATCGACATTATTATGGCTTTAGATATTTCAACAAGTATGCTTGCCCAAGATTTAAAACCAGACCGTATAGAAGCCGCAAAAACAGTAGCACAAGAATTTATTTCTAAACGCCCTAACGACAGAATTGGTTTAGTAGTTTTTGCTGGCGAAAGCTTTACCCAATGCCCTCTAACAACCGACCACAACGTACTCATAAATTTATTTAAAGATATACAAACCGGAATTATAGAAGATGGAACAGCAATTGGTTTAGGATTGGCAAATTCTGTAAATAGGTTAAAAGAAAGCACAGCAAAAAGCAAAGTAGTAATTTTACTTACCGATGGCGTAAACAATGCAGGTAGCGTTCCTCCAATTACAGCCGCCGAAATAGCTAAAGCATACAATATTAGAGTTTACACAATTGGAGTAGGAACAATGGGGCAAGCTCCATACCCAGTACAAACACCTTTTGGTATTCAAATGCAAAATATGGACGTTAAAATTGACGAACAAACTATGAACGAAATAGCCGATGCGACTGGCGGACAATACTTTAGAGCAACAGATAACGACGACCTCAAAAATATTTATAAACAAATTGACCAACTCGAAAAATCGAAAATTGATGTTAAAGAATTTAGAAAAAAGAACGAAGAATTCCTTATTTATGCACTTATTGCTTTAGCTCTATTTTTATCAGAAATTATATTGAGATATACAATTTTAAGAAAAAATCCATAATCACAAAAAAACTATTCAAATGTTTAGATTCGAAAATACAATATTTTTATACCTTCTTACAACAGTACCAATACTTATAATTTGGTTTTTTATAGTATTACGCTTACGAAAAAAAACACTGCAAAAATTTGGAGAAATAAAATTAGTTAACATTTTAATGCCAGAATTTTCAAATTTTCGCTACAAATGGAAATTTGTACTAAGCACTATTGCTCTTATATTTCTAATTTTAGGAATAGCAAACCCACAAATTGGCTCAAAACTTAAAGAAGTAAAGCGAAAAGGAATTGAAGTTATTATTGCACTCGACGTTTCTAACAGTATGATGGCTGAAGACATTGAACCTAACCGACTTTCAAGAGCAAAAAGAGCTATTTCTAAACTTATAGACAACTTAGGTGGAAATAACATTGGACTAATAGTATTTGCAGGCGAAGCCTATACACAATTACCTGTTACAAGCGACTACGCTTCGGCAAAAATGTTTTTATCATCAATAAATACCGATATAGTTCCTGTACAAGGCACTGCTATTGGAAAAGCAATAGAATTAGCCATAAATTCATTTAAAAAAGACGACGAAAAAAACAAAGCCTTAATAATAATTACCGATGGCGAAAATCACGAAGACGACGCAATTAAAATGGCAGAAGAAGCCAAAAATAAAGGCATATTTGTAAGTACTATTGGCTTAGGTTCGCAAAAAGGCACTCCAATTCCTATTATCGATAATTTTAACCGAAAAGATTACCGTAGAGACCAAAATGGCGAAGTTGTAATGACAAAATTAAACGAAAAACTTTTAAGCGAAATTGCAGTTGCTGGAGGTGGCGATTTTGTAATTGCTTCTAACTCTAATTTTGGTTTAGACCAAATTATTGAAACCATAAATAGTATGGAAAAACAAGAATTTGAAAATAAAATTTACGCCGATTATGAAGATAGATTTCAGTATTTTATTGCACTTAGCTTATTTTTTTTACTTCTTGAAATAATTTTACTTGAACGCAAAAATAAATTCTTTAAGAACGTTAATTTATTCAAAATAAATAAAATATAACTCATAAAGTTTTATGAATACAAAACACATAACCATACTGCTAATAATTATTGTAAACGTCGCTTTTTCGCAGAAAGAACGAAAATATATTCGTGGCGGAAACAATTTGTACAACAAAGAAAAATATAGCGATGCCGAAGTTGAATACTCTAAAGCAATAAACGAAAATAAAGAAAATTTCGATGCTACTTTTAACCTTGGCGATGCACTTTATCGCCAAAATAAATTCGACCAAGCCGAAAAAGAATTCGGTAAACTTTCTAATTACGAAACATCGAAGGAAAATTTATCTAAAGCATTTCACAATTTAGGTAATTCGCAACTTCAACAAAAAAAATATGAAGAAAGTATTGAATCGTACAAAAATGCCCTCCGAAAAAACCCTACCGATATTGATACTAAGTACAATTTAGCTTATGCGCAAAAAATGTTGAAGCAACAACAGCAACAAAACAAAGACAACAAAGACAACAAGGATAACAAAGACAAGAAAGACAACAAGGATAATAAAGACAAAAAGGACAAAAAGGATAATAAAGATAATAAAGACAAAAAAAACCAAGAAAATAAACAAAACCCAAAAGACGAAAAACAAAATAAAGACAAAAAACAAGACCAACAAATGACAAAAAAAGAAGCGGAACAAATGCTTAAATCGTTAGAAAACGATGAGAAAAAACTACAAGAATTAAAAAAAGGAAAAAAAATAAAAGGAAAAAAAATAAAGGTTGAAAAAGATTGGTAATAAATGAAAAGATGTTAAGTTTTTTTAAGATATTTTGATTAGAGTTAATACTTTTGTTTACTAATTTTCAATTGTAAAAAAATTAAAAAATAAATGAAAAATTTATTAGCCATATTAACTGTTTTATTGGCACATATTGTTTATTCTCAAAATGTTAGCTTTCAGGCTATTGGTCCAAACGTAATATCTAATAGCGATAGATTTTATTTAAAATACACCATAAATGCAAATGCTAGCGATTTTTCTGCACCAAATTTATCTGATTTTGATATACTTTCAGGTCCAAACCAATCGCAAAGCCAAAGTATTAGTTTTGTAAACGGAAAAACATCGCAAGAAATAAATATAACACTTACCTATATTTTAGCTCCAAAAAAAGTAGGTAAATTTACAATTGCTCCTGCAAAAATTAATGTAAATGGAAAAACATACCAATCAAACAGCGTAACTATAGAGGTAGTACAAGGCAGTGCAAATAATAATCAACAAAACAACCAACAAAAC
>DYMG01000041.1:17582-22390 GCA_020721655.1 Paludibacter propionicigenes
CTACTGATGAGGGTAATAACATATACGTTAGTGTAATACCAAACAAAACAACACTATATAAAGGAGAACAACTTACAGCAACAGTTAAAATATTTACAAAATACGATATTGCCGGTTTTGAAGATGTTCAATTCCCATCGTGGAACGGCTTTTTTAAACAAGAAATTCCAACTCCCGACCAAGTTACACTTAACAAAGAAAACATAAACGGTCAAATTTATTATACAGCTGTACTTCAAAAAGTAGTGCTACAACCACAAAAAAATGGCAAATTAGTTATTGAACCTGCTAAATTTGATATTGTTATTGTAAAACAAGTACAAAGAACCAATAGAAGAAGTATTTTCGACGATTTTTTCAATTCTGGAATGCAACGCTTTAAAGTTTCAGTAAAATCTAAACCAGTAACAATAAATGTGAAAGAACTACCAACACCTCCTAAAGATTTCGACGGTGCAGTAGGCAGTTTTAACTTTGCAGCATCAATAGACAAAAATAATGTTAAAGAAAACGATGCAATAAGCCTAAAAGTAAAAATATGGGGAAACGGAAATTTAAAATTAATTAACGAACCAAAATTAATATTTCCACCAGATTTTGAACTCTTTGACGATGCAAAAATTTCAGATAATATTAAAAACACAACAGAAGGAACAAACGGTAGCAGAATTTACGAATACGTATTTTCACCACGCCACGCCGGAGATTATAAAATTCCTCCTTTCAATTTTGTATATTTCGATCCAAATTTAAAAAAATATAAAACATTTTCGAGCAACGAATTTAATATTCACGTTGAAAAAGGAAACGACGACTCGCATGAAGTTACAGGCATTATATCTGGCACAACCAAACAAGATATACAATACATTGGAAAAGACATAAGATTTATTAAAACCGGAAACATTAATTTAAAAGAAAAAAATAAATTTTTATTTGGCTCTAATTTCTTTGTAAGCATTTACCTATTATCTCTACTAATATTTGCAATACTTTTTATAATTCGCCGAAAACATATAAAAGATAGCTCGGATATTGCTTTAATGAAAAACAAAAAAGCAAATAAAGTAGCCAAAAAACACTTAAAAAATGCATCAATATCATTAAAAAACAACGAAAAAAATAAATTTTACGACGATATTGCAAAAGCCCTTTGGGGTTATATTGCCGATAAACTAAGCATTTCCGGAGCCAATCTTAACAAAGACAATATAGAAGCAACTCTACTTAATTACAATGCCAACTCAACAATTATGAAAGAATTTTTAGACCTATTGGAAGTTTGCGAATACGAACGCTATTCGCCAGATTCTAAAGAAGATAGGCTTGCCGAAGTATATGCAAATGCCGAAACATTAATTGGAAAATTTGAGCGAATTCTTAAACGAATAAAAAATTAATATGTACAAAAAAATAATAATATTAATATTAGTTGTTTTATCATTTCAAATTAGTTTTTCTCAAAACGTAAAACAACTTACCGATAGTGCCGAAATATATTACACAAAAATGAACTACGAAAAAGCCGTAGAACAATACAAAAAAGTGCTTCAATCAGGCAAAGAATCGGGTTTTTTATACTATAATTTAGCAAACTCGTACTATAAATTAAACAAAATACCCGATGCTATTCTAAATTACGAAAGAGCCATTTTACTCATTCCTAACAACAAAGATGTTCAATTTAATTTGGAAATGGCAAACCGAAATATAACCGATAAAATAGAAGCTGTTCCAGAATTTTTTATTTATAGTTGGTGGAACACATTTTTGGGAATTTTTTCGTCGGATACATGGGCAGTTATTAGTATAATTAGTTTTATTTTTACCCTAACATTCATTTTTGGCTTTTTCTTTACTGGCTCTTACATACTGAAGAAAATTTCGTTTTGGCTTTCAATAGTATTGTTTATAATTTCCATCAATACATTTGTTTTTGCACAAAAAACAAAAGCAATAATAAACAATCACAACTTTGCAATAATTTTTGAACCCGTAATTAACGTAAAATCATCGCCCGGCGATATAGGCACCGAACTATTTGTTATTCACGAAGGTACTAAAATTGAAATAACACAAACTTCTGGCGATTGGATTGAAATAAAACTCGCAAACGGCAACAAGGGCTGGGTTAAACGAGATTTAGTTGAAATAATTTAACACCTAAACATCTTGAAATCAATAAATTGTAATGGAAAACTATTACATTTTTCAGAACCCAAAATAATGGGTATTTTAAATATTACACCAGACTCTTTTTTTGATGGTGGCAAATATTTAACAAGCAAACAAACTATAACCCAAATAGAATTAATGCTTTCGCAAGGTGCCAATATTATTGATGTTGGAGCATTCTCGTCGAAACCCGGAAGTAAATTGGTTTCTTATACCGATGAAAAACAGCGACTTACACCTATATTTAAAGAAATAGCGAAAAAATTTGAAAATGTAATTTTTTCGCTCGATACTTTTCGCTCCGAAATAGCTAAAGAATTTGTAAACGATTATGGAGTTGGCATTATCAACGATATTTCTGCCGGAGAGTTAGATGCTAATATGTTTAAAACAATAGCAGAACTAAACGTTCCATACATAATAATGCACATGAAAGGGACTCCAGAAAATATGCAAAACAACCCTGTTTACAATAAAAATATTGAACTTGAAATAATAGAATATTTTGCAGAAAAAGTTGCTAAACTTAATCAATTAGGAGTAAACGATATAATTATTGACCCAGGATTTGGTTTCGGTAAAACTTTAGAACAAAATTACCAGCTCTTAAACAAATTAGACTCATTTAAAATTTTAGATTTGCCTTTATTAGTAGGTATTTCACGAAAATCGATGATTACAAAACTTTTAAACAACAATGCCGAAAATGCACTTAACGGAACAACCATTTTAAACACAATAGCTATACAAAAAGCTGCAAATATTTTAAGAGTTCACGATGTAAAAGAAGCAAAAGAAGTTATAGATATTCTAAATTTTTTACAATAACAATTTGATTTTCAATGCTATTAAATAAGATGAAATTGAATTAATTAAAATGAAGAGCTTGTAATTAAATACAAGCTCTTTTTTTTATCTAAAAATACATTTTATACCAATTGCATTTTGTAAATTTACAAAATAGTTTATACTTTCAAACAAGTGCAGAACGCTGTATTTTATAAATATAATTGGTATGGGCAAGTTTAAAAACCAAGACGGTCTGCGAAAGTCAAAGGACTGACCACCCAATGTAACAAAAAAAGTAATTTATTATTTTGAAAAAAAATGATTATTTTTGAAAGTTATAAAAGTGGAGTCCAGAACCAACTCAAAAAAACGGGGCGACACCGAAAAGCCAAACGAGTAGGAGGAAAATTTAAATTCAAATAATATGGGTGTAATTATCGTAATTTATTTAGCAATCATCGTTTTAATGATTGCTTCAATGTGGACAATCTTTTCGAAAGCTGGAAAACCCGGATGGGCTTCTATTGTACCAATTTACAATCTAATTGTATTATTAGAAATTGTTGGTAAACCTTGGTGGTGGCTTTTACTTATGCTTATCCCAATCGTCAACATTGTAATTCTAATTATTGTTTGGTACAATCTTTCACTTTCATTTGGTAAAAGTGGCGGTTTTACCGTTGGTTTAATTTTATTAGGTATTATCTTTCTGCCAATATTAGCATTTGGCGATGCTAAATATGTTGGACCTGGTGAACAGCAAACAAATTAAAAACCATCCCATAACCGCGCCTACTCACAAGTGGGGCGGTTGTGGGTTTATTAAACATTTGTGCATCTAATTAATTTTTGTGCAAACTTAAAACCGAAGTGCTTCTAATATTCCACCTTCGGGTAGCTGCCAAACGTTATAGTGCATATTAAGAAAGAATTCCCTTCATATTTCGACAGAATGATTAAAATGTTAAATTTGCAATTTAAAAGATTGAAAATAAAGAATGATAAAAATTGAAGATAAAAAGCTAAGTAATTATAAGTTTATTGATTTATTCGCTGGCATTGGTGGATTTCACTATGCTTTATCATCAATTGGTGCACAATGTGTTTTTGCTTCTGAGTGGGATATACACGCATCTGAAACATATAATAAAAATTTCAATTTAAAACCGTATGGAGACATTACGAAAATAGAGGTAGAAGACATTCCTTCACATGATATTTTATGTGGTGGATTTCCTTGTCAACCATTTTCAATTGCAGGAAAGCAAAAAGGTTTTGAAGATATTAGAGGAACACTATTCTTTGACATAGCACGAATAGTTGATTATCACAAGCCCAAAGTATTATTTTTAGAGAATGTTAAAAACTTATCGAAACATGACGAAGGTAAAACCTTTAAAACAATATTAATAACTTTAAGAAATTTAGGATATACAACACATTATAAGGTTTTAAATGCTAGTAATTTTGACTTACCACAGAATAGAGAACGTGTTTATATTGTGGCATTTAGGAATTATATAAACTCGGAAAATTTTAAATTTCCGATACCTCCCAACATTCCGATATGCTTATTAGACGTTTTGGAAAAAAATCCGATAAATGCTAAAGTAATTACACGTGCTGATATTGAGATTTACAGAGAGTATATACCTCAAAAAACATTATTTAATGAAATGACTTTATTAAATAAGCCTATTCAAATAGGAAAGGTAAACAAAGGCGGACAAGGTGAACGAATTTACCATCCGTTAGGACATGCAATCACATTGTCTGCTTATGGAGGTGGCGTTGGCTCTAAAACAGGATTATATCTAATAGATGGAGAAATTAGAAAATTATCG
>DYMG01000042.1 GCA_020721655.1 Paludibacter propionicigenes
TAATACGTTGGAAAGGCGTTTACGATGAAGAAGAATCGGAAGATAAAGGTACTTTAGAACTTGTTAGAAGTAAATAAATTTAGTACATTAACATAAAAAACGCCACTAATTAGTGGCGTTTTTTATGTCATATAGTCATAAAAGATACTAAATTATGACATAATGTAATGCTATTTTTAAAGGTACAAGATTTGAATTACTAAAATAAAAAGTAAAATAAAAAATATGGAAAACGGTAAAATTAATGTTACAACGGAAAATATTTTCCCAATAATTAAACAATTTTTATATTCCGATCAAGAAATTTTTTTGCGAGAATTAATTTCAAATGCAGTAGATGCAACCCAAAAATTGAAAACACTTGTATCTGTTGGCGAAATTAAAGAAGATATAGGGGATGTAAAAATAGAAGTTAAAATAGATAAAGAAAATAAAACTCTTACAATTTCCGATAAAGGTATTGGAATGACATCTTCTGAAATAGATAAGTACATAAACCAAATAGCTTTCTCGAGTGCCGAAAGTTTTGTTAAAAAATACAAGGATAAAGCCTCTGTAATTGGGCATTTTGGACTTGGATTTTATTCTGCTTTTATGGTTGCTGATAGGGTAGATATCGTAACTCAATCATACAAAAAAGCAAAAACAGTAAAATGGTCGTGCGATGGTAGCCCAAATTACACAATAGAAGATGTTGATAAAAAAGAACGAGGAACAGATATAGTACTTCATATTAGCGATGATTCAAAAGATTATCTGAAAGAATCAAGAATTGAAGAATTATTAAATAAATATTGCAAATTTTTACCAGTTGAAATAGCTTTTGGTAAAAAGAAAGAATGGAAAGATGGTAAAGATGTTGAACTTGATGAGTTTAATATCATTAACAACACAAATCCTGCATGGACTAAAAAACCTGCCGATTTAAAAGATGAAGATTATAATGAATTTTACAAAAATTTATATCCAACAATTTTTAACGACCCATTATTTCATATCCATTTAAATGTAGATTATCCATTTAATTTAACAGGTATTTTGTATTTCCCAAAATTGGGAAATAATGTAGAGGTGCAAAAAAATAAAATTCAATTGTATTCTAACCAAGTTTTTGTAACCGATTCGGTTGAAGATATTGTGCCTGAATTTTTAACACTGTTACACGGAGTAATAGATTCTCCAGACATACCTCTAAACGTATCGAGAAGCTATTTGCAAAGCGATGCAAATGTTAAAAAAATATCGAACCATATTACAAAAAAAGTAGCTGATAAGCTTGCCGATATATTTAAAAATAGTAGAGACGATTTTGAAAAGAAATGGGACGACTTAAATATTTTCATTAAATATGGAATGCTTACCGAAGAAAAATTTAATGAAAAAGCAGTAAATTTCTGCTTATTTAAGAATATTGATGGCAAATATTTTACTTTTGATGAGTATAAAGAAATAATTAAAGAAAACCAAACCGACAAAGATGGCAACATAGTGTATTTATACACAACTAATAAGGAAGAACAACATAGTTTTATAAGTGCAGCAAAGGAAAAAGGTTACGATGTAGCAATTTTTGATGGTCAGTTGGATACTCATTTTGTTAATCACTTAGAAAGCAAATTAGAAAAATCAAAATTTGTAAGAGTTGATGCTGATGTGGTTGATAAACTTATTTCAACAGAAAACTCTATTAAATCAACATTTACAACAGATGAGGAGGACGATTTAAAACCGGTATTTAAAAGTGTTGCTCCAAACTCTGCTAACTTTGAGGTAACTTTTGAGGGCTTGTCGGAAATCGATAATCCAATAATAATAACTCAATCGGAGTTTATGAGAAGAATGAAAGATATGGCTAAAATGGGAGGAGGAGGAATGAATTTCTACGGAGAACTTCCAGATAGTTATAATTTGGTTGTAAATACAAATCATAAACTTGTTAAAGATGTTTTGAGTGCCGAAAAACTTGAATTATCAGGTAGTTTAGAACAAATTAATGCAGAATTAAAAGTTGCAGAAAAAGACAGAGATGCCTTAAATAATTTAACAAAAGATAAAAAAGATAGCGAAACATCTCAAGAAGAAAAAGATACGTTAAAAGAGATAAATAATAAAATTGATGGCTTAAAAGCATCAAAGGAAGATAAATTAGCTAATTTCGGTAAGAACAACAAATTAGTAAAGCAACTTGTTGATTTAGCTCTACTTTCAAACAATATGTTAAAAGGCGAAAACTTAACAAATTTTGTAAAAAGAAGTGTTGAGCTTATAGAAAAATAAAATTTTGTCAATGCCACAAAATATTACAAAAAAAATCTCAGATTTATTAAAATCTGAGATTTTTTTTAAAAAGGCTTTAAAAAAAGCTTTATTGTTTTACAATTTTTATTGACTCTCCTTTATTCGCGTTATCGGCAATGTTTACAAAATAAATTCCCGATTTATAGTTGCTCATATTAAAAATTGATATTTCAGAATTGTGAGCATTGGTTTTTATTTCCGCCGACTCTAAAACTTTACCGTTCATATCAACTAAAGTTACTAATAAAGAAGAATTAGTTTCGGTTTTAATATCAATAAATAAATTATCTACAACAGGATTTGGGTAAATTTTGTAATTTACAACAATATTTGCCTCGTCTAATTTTGTTTCAATATCATTAGTTTTTTGAAAGCCTTGAGTAATTATTAACGACCCAGAAATTTCTTGAGTAGAAATTACAGACTCTCCTACAGAATAATTAATTGTTAAGTTGGCAGCAGTTTTAGTGTTTCCGGCAGAACCAACTAATTGGCGTTCAATAGAAGTTTGTCCAAAACTATATATTGAAACAAAAATTAGTATTAATAATGTTAAATTTCTCATATTATTGTGGTCTTGCAAAAACAGTGAACATAAAATCTGATGCGTGAGCAACTGTAGGGTTAGCGGCATCGTAAATTTTAACATTAAAAGTGTTAGAATTACTTGTTTGTGTAATACCAGGTACTTCAGCATTTCCACCAGCAGTTATTGGTGTTACTATTATTGTGGCATAATTTACCCAAGAATTATCTAATGTTACAGTATATGTAAAAGTTGTTGTGTTATAAGTAACATCTGCAACACCAAAACTTGAATTAAATGTTGGAGGTGTTGAAGAACTAACATAACCCCAAGCCAAAGGTAAATTATCTCTGTATAAAATTCCTGCAACTGGTGCAGTAGTTGTGGAATCGCTAATGTTTTGCGAAACCTTTACGTTTTTAAATTCTGCACTTCCATCGCCACCTATTCTTGCTTTTACGGTAGTGCCATGTTGCATCTCAATAAATTGAAATGTCTCATTAGATGGACTGGCTGGGGCTTTTAGTTCAAGCATATCATCACTACTTGATATTGCAATAGGTCTGTTAACCGTAATTGTATTGTGAGATGCTGAAGCACTATCAACATAGTATAAGTTATAACCATTTTTTGTCCAATATTCCGGAGCAGTGTTTAAAGCATAAGGAACACTTGAAAATTCTTCTGCTGTAAATTGTTCAAAACCACTTCCTGCATCGGCTTCAACTTGTATACTGTAATTGTTGTTTCTCCAGTCTAAAAGTGAGAAACTGCCAATTGTTGGAGTTCCTGTTCCAATTTTCACATTTATTACTCCATAAGTATTAATTGAGTAACCTGTAAAATCTTCACTGTAAACAGTTGTAGCTGTTTCATCAATAATGTTAAAGCGTAAATTAACAATTTGACCTGAAATAACAGTTCCAGAACTATTCCTTAAAACTGCCTGATAGTTAATAGATTGTGGTGCTTGGGCAAAAACCACTGTTGTAATTAAAAAGGCGATTAAGCCAAAAAAAGTTTTTTTCATTTTGTTTTATTTTAATAAGTTTACAATTGCAAAATTGTGAAAAATATTCTTTTTAGCACTAACACTAAAGTGTGATTTTTAAACAATAAACAGTTAAATGTGTTTAATTAATTTGAAAAAGCTTATAAATAGGCGATTTTAAATTGTTGATAAAATTTATTTTTTTGATGATTAAATGATGTATTTTAACTGATTTTTAAAATATAAATACTTTGTCGCATAACATTTTTATTTCATTTTATAAATCAATATCTTTGAAAAGTAAAATTTTAAGAATACATTACTATGCAAAAAGACAATCAAATATTCGACTTAATAGAGCAAGAATATCAACGACAATTAACAGGAATAGAGCTAATAGCCTCAGAAAACTTTGTAAGTGAGCAAGTTTTAGAGGCAATGGGTTCGGTAATGACGAATAAATATGCCGAGGGTTATCCGGGTAATAGGTATTATGGTGGTTGCCAAATAGTTGACCAAAGCGAGCAGATAGCAATAGACCGATTAAAAAAACTTTTTGGAGCCGAATATGCAAATGTACAACCACATTCAGGTGCACAAGCAAATGCTGCTGTGTTTTTTGCTGTTCTTAAACCGGGCGATACATTTATGGGTTTAGATTTAGCTCACGGAGGTCATTTATCTCACGGTTCACCCGTAAATCATTCAGGTGTAAACTATAAACCGGTGCCATATCGTGTAAACGAAAAAACCGGAAGAGTTGATTACGATGAAATGGAAAAAACAGCCTTAGAATGTAAACCTAAAATGATAATTGCCGGAGCTTCAGCATATTCAAGAGATTGGGATTTTCCTCGTATGAGGGTAATTGCCGACAAAGTTGGTGCAATTTTAATGGCTGATATTGCTCACCCAGCAGGTTTAATTGCTAAAGGTTTGTTATCTAACCCTTTGCCACACTGTCATATAGTAACATCTACAACACATAAAACACTTCGTGGTCCTCGTGGTGGAATTATTATGATGGGAAAAGATTTTGTAAATCCTTGGGGTATTAAAACACCAAAAGGCGAAGACAAAATGATGTCGCAGGTATTAGATTTTGCAGTATTCCCAGGTCAACAAGGTGGTCCGTTGGAACACGTAATTGCTTCTAAAGCTGTTGCTTTTGGCGAAGCTCTTTCCGATAGTTTTACAGATTATGCAATACAAATGCAAAAAAACGCAAAAGTTATGGCTGAAGAATTTATGAAATTGGGCTATAAAATTGTTTCTGATGGTACCGATAATCACTCAATGCTTATAGATTTACGAACAAAGTTTCCTGAAATTACAGGTAAAAAAGCAGAAAACACTTTGGTAAAAGCTCACATTACAATAAACAAAAATATGGTACCATTCGACCATAGGTCGCCTTTTGCAACATCGGGTTTACGCATTGGAACTCCGGCAATTACAACTCGTGGACTTAAAGAAGAGCACATGAAAAAAATTGTTGAATTTGTTGATAGAGTTATTTCTAATATTGATGATGAAGCAGTTATTTCGCAAGTTGGAAACGAAGTTAATGAAATGATGAAACAATTTAAATTGTTTGCTTACTAGCAAAATTAAATTATAGAGGAAAAATCTCTTTTTTGCAAAATTTATAGTTTTTGCTTAAAAGAGATTTTTTTTAAGTAAATTGCTAAAAAAAATGAAATGAAACACAAAGAATTTACCATTAAATCGTTTGACAATTTAAAATTATTTGGACAAGCATGGCTTCCAGATTCTAAAATAGTTGCAGTTGTTAACCTAATTCACGGAATTGGAGAACATTCGACAAGATATTCGCAAATGGCAGAATATTATACTCAAAAAAATATTGCAATTTATGCAATAGATTACAGAGGACATGGGAAATCGGAGGGAAAAAGAGGTCATACCACTAATTACGAATGTTTAATGAAGGATATTGATAGCTTGTTATATTTTTCAAAAAATGATAATAATTGTGAAAATATTTTTTTGTACGGACATAGTTTAGGCGGAAATTTGGTAATTAATTATACACTTCGAAGAAATCCTAAAATTAAAGGTTTAATAGCTTCTGCACCTTGGTTAAAGTTGGGTTTTGAACCGCCTAAAATTAAGGTAAATATGGGGAAATTCATTAGAGGTATTTTTCCGAAATTTACTCAACGAACAGGTTTTAATAAATCAGATTTATCTAAAAATATTAAAAATATTGAAATCTACGAAAAAGATAATTTGGTTCACGATAAAATTTCGGTAAGTCTATTTTTTGAAGCTTACGATGCTGCTAATTTGGCTTTAAATAATGCCGAAAAAATGACTATACCCTTTTTACTTATGCACGGAAATGAAGACAAAATGACATCGCCCGAAGGCAGTAAAGAATTTGCATCTAAATCGGAAAAAACTGAATTGAAAATTTGGGAAGGTTTGTTTCACGAAATACACAACGAGGAAAATAATTTAGAAGTCTATAATTTTGTAATTAATTGGATTACTGATAAAACAAGGCAATAAATAGCTAATTATTGCCTTGTTTTAAGTTGTATTTTAATAGATATTTTACCTCAAAAGTGTAAAATTACCTTTTTTAGATAGGGGAGCAACATCAATATAAGTTTCAACTCTAACATAATAGGCATAAGTATCAATATTTTGAGGTTTACCATTAAAAGTCCCGTCCCAGCCTACGTTTATATCGTTTGTTGTAAACATTAATTCGCCCCAACGATTATAAACGCTAAATTCTAATAATTTTTTAATTCCCCAGCCTCGCACATAAATAATGTCGTTGCTACCATCGCCATTAGGCGTAAAAGCCGAAGGCACATCAACCGAAGAAACAGGCAATACAATAACATCGTATTGGTTTTGAGTTATAAAATTACAACCCATAGTATCTTGAATAGTTAAATAATAAGTAATGTCGTTTTTTGGATTAGCGTTTGGATTTGGACAAATTGTGCAGTTTAAATTTGTTTCGGGCGACCAAACATAAGTAAACCCACCTTGCTGTTCGCCGTTTAAATTAAACGATTCTCCAATTATTATTGTTGTATCTCTAACCCATTCTATTGGGGGCTGTTGTACAAAAATATTTGCTTCTGCGGTATCTTTACAATTATTGTTGTCGTTAAAATATACTGTGTAATTTGTTGATTCTGTTGGAAATGCATACGGATTTCCGCTTGTTGGGCTATTCAAGTTTGTTGATGGTTCCCATTGGTATAATCCTATTAAATTATTTGTAAGTATTTGTAATGTGTCGCCTAAACAAATATTTCCGCCATTAGCTAAAATGTCTGGCTTAGGATATATTATCATTTGTTTTATTAATGTATCGGTACAACCTGAAATATCGTGATGTATTGAAAGTGTAACATTGTAAATTCCTGCTTGTTGATAAGTGTGTTGTGGGTCGTTTAGAGAGCTTGTATTTCCGTCGCCAAAATTCCATTGCCAAGTGCTTCCGTTTATTGATGTGTTGAAAAACTGATCGGCAATATGTAAGCAGTGAGCCGTGTCTATTGTTGCTATTTCATTATTTCGGTTAAAATCAGAAATTACTGGATAAATAAAAACGGTTGTGTCTATTATTGTTTGGCACATCATATTGTCCGAAAAAATGAATAATTGAGCAGTTGTTTGTCCAGAAATTGGCGAATAGTTATATGTGTGAGATTGATTTGTGCTTGTTTGTCCAAAAACATTTTCTATAGGCGAGTTTGTTCCATCTCCAAAGTCGAAGTAGTAGTAATATACGTCTTGCATATTACTAACTGTAAAATTTATTTCTTCTCCCTTGCAAATATGATTTGGAAATAAATCTAAATTTGCTTCAGGTCCTACAACATTTACGGTGTCTAAAATTGTTGTTGAGCAACCGTTTGTGGTAGTGCGAGTTAAGCTAATGGGGAAAATGCCTTTATTTACATAAATCCAACCAACACTAGTATCTGCAGCTATTGGTGTGTTTCCGTCTAAAAGCCAATTTCTTTGTGATGAGTATATAGAGTTTGATGTGTCGATAAAAGTTACCATATTTCCAAAACAAATAGGTAAGTTAATATCGGGATTTGTAAAGAACCCAACTTCTGGGTATGTTTGAACGCTAACATTTCCTAACATTGAATGTGTTGAGGAACAGCCAATAGAGTCTATTACTTCTAACGATACATTGAAATATCCGTGGTTATTGTAAGTGTGGTAAAAACTTGTTCCGTTTTGGCTAAATAAAGTATCGCCATCGCCAAAATTCCAGTTGTAATCGCTATATAGGTTTGCTGTTGTAGTTATAAAACCAACGCTGTCGCCAATACAAACATTTATGCTTGGAATAGAATCGAAATCGGCAGAAGGTAAAGAAAATGCAATAAAATCGTATGCGGTTTTAGAGCATCCTAAAGTGTCGGTTATTGTTAGTGATATTGGTACATATTGTTGCGTGTAATTAAAATCGAACGTTGGATTTTGTGAATTACTAAAATTAATATACCCGTTGTAGTTCCATTGCCAAGATTCTAAAGCATTACCATAATCCCAATTAGATGTGTCGGTAAAATTTACCGTAAACGATGGTTTGCAACCGTATTTGTGGTCTATTGTAAATCCCGGATAAACATCGTAAACATAATAATTTCCCTTGGTTGTGTCGGTACATAGGTTTATGTCTCTAACAATTAAAGTAACTTCGTAGGTGCCTGTATCGGGATAGTTGTGGTAAATTGAGTCAATATCTGTTCTTATTGGAGGTGTCCCATCTCCAAAATCCCAATAATAACCTCTGTTACACGATTTGTAAACATCAATTGAATTTGCAGAATTAAACCATTCATTGTTATCTGCACAAAGTAAAGTGTCTATTTCTAAAGATGCTTTTACATCTCTAACATAAATTTTTATGGTGTCGGAATATGGTAAACAACCCGATGTTGAGTTGTACGATGTTAAAATAACATTGTAATTGCCTGTTGATGTGTATGTATGAGAAATAATAGTGTCTGAAAGGTTTGTTAAATTTGAAATTATAGTTCCATCTCCAAAATTCCAATCCCAACTATTTGTTTCTTGTAAGTTTGCGTAAAAAGTATAGTCGTAAGGTGTGGAACAATCCATTGTATAATTGCTTATTTTACCTATTGGACCTTTTACAGTTATCGCATTTGTGATTAATTTGTCGGTGCAACAGCCATTATTACAGGCTGTTAATGTAATGTTTTGCGGTCCTGTTACCGAATTAAAAACCCAAAATGGTTCAGATTCGCTTGGGCAATGAGACATTAAGCTGTTTTCTGCAGTAAAGTGGTAATAATCTATAGAATCTGATATTGTTGTTAAGTTCGAGAATAGTACGGTATCTGTCGGACAAACAGTTGTTTGGTTAATTGTAAAGTTTGGGTTACTAACATCGCCAACATAAATTGGTGTAAAATACGATGTGTCTTTGCAACCATGCTCGTTGGTTATAACCAAATACGACTGATAAATTCCCTCATTATTATATGTGTGATTTACAATGGTATCAAGTTCTCCACCTAAGAAAGATGTGCCATCGCCAAAAAACCATTCAAAATTTGTAATTTTTATAAACGATGAGCTCGAATCGGAAAATTCAACCGTTAAAGGTAAACAACCATCAATTTTATTTGTCATAAATAGAGCATTTGGTTTTTGTATTGTGTCTTTATGGCATACTTCTTCGCTAATGCAACCATGCGATGTTCTAACTTTTAGGCAGGTGTTAAATACTAAAAATGCGTTTATACTATAAGTTGTATCTACAAAAATAATTGTATCGGTAGGATTTTCTAATGTTGATGTTCCTAATGTCCCGTGGTAATGCCCTGTAATAGGGCTGTTTCCTATTGTACTTAAACCAAAATCCCAAATAAAACTTGTGGCATTTTCCGACGATTCGTTTATATAATGAATGATATTATTTGGAGAATAAACGCTACATAAAAATGTTGGGTCAATAGAAAATTCTGCAATTGGTTCTTCAACATAAATATTCGCATAAGCAGTATCTCTACAACTTCCTATGTAAACTATTTGCATTATTTCATAATTACCTGTATCGGCATAAGTGTGATATGATGAATATCCCATACTTCCGTCTCCATAGTGCCAAAAAGTAGTATTTCCAGTTGATGTATCTTGTAAAGATACAGATTTGCAAACAGTATCGTTAACAACAAAACCTGCGGTTGGGTTATTTATCGAAACATCTACTGATGAAGTGTTTGAACAGCCATTATTATCGGTAACTGTTAGTTGTGCTATATAATTTCCTAAACTTGAATATGTTTGAATAGGTGGATTAACCAATGTTGATGTGTTTCCGTTGGCAAAATCCCAAGAATATATTAATGATGTTCCTGTTGGTGAGTTGCTTTGCGAATTACTTCCTGAAAAAGTTACATTAAGAGGTGCTGTACACGCAAATGCTGGCGATGGGTTTGTTGTAATTACTGGGTTTGGTAATGGTGAGGTGGAAATTAAGTCTTCTAAAACAAAAGAAGCAACACAACCGTTTGCATCGGTTGTTGTAAGTGTTACATCAAACAGTCCGGATAAGGAAAAATTATGAGTAGGGTTTTCTGTATTGCCAACACCTCCATCTCCAAAAGCCCAGCTCCAATTTGTAATTGCAGAACCGCCTCCGCCTGTCGATAAATCGTTAAATGTAACATTTAATGGAATACAACCATGCGTTATAGTAGTTGCTTCAAAATTTGGATTCGGGTTTGGATGTACAATAATATCTATAAATTCATTTATAGGAGTGCCCCCATTATTTGCTGTAAAAACTACATGATATGTTCCTGCCGAACTATATGTGTGTGTTGCTTGTAAAATATCAGCGCCCGAACCTCCATCATCAAAATCCCAATGCGGACTTGTAAAAGCCGACCCTCCAGTATAATCAAACTGAAATTGTTGCCCAATACACCCATTTTGTGGGTTTACATTAATTTGAGATTTAATATAGCCGCTAATTGAAATTAGTAAGGAAAAAACAATTATAAATTTAGTATTCACTTTCTAAAATTTTTTTAATTAATTTTTATTTTTATATAAATATTAACATATTTTAATACTTTTGCTAAAGTACAAATTAATATTTATTTTAGAAATTTAAAAAATAATTTTTTCAGATATGAACAAAAAAACTAATATTGGTAATAAATTTTTGGGTATTGCTTTTTTGTTTTTATTTTCGATAAATTCATATAGCCAATATACTGGAGAGCTAACGCCAGCTTATTATGCTTACGCTCAAAATAGAAATAGCTTAATATCGTTTAATAGGTTGTTGCCTTGTGTAAACAAAACGCTTTCTGTTTCAATACATATTTTAAAAGATAGTTTGGGGCAAACAAATATAAACTATAGCGATATAACGGCAGCTTTTGATACCTTGAACAGTAAATTTTCGCCAATTTGTTTGAAATTTAAAATTTGCAATGTCGATTCTATTTCAAATTTTCAGTGGGATTCTTTAGATGTTAATGATGATAACGGACTAAAAGAAGAACAACAATTAATTACAAATCACCATATTGATAGTACTATAAACGTTTACTTTATAGCAGCTTTTAATAACTTACCTTTAGCAACAGGTTTTGCCTCATTTCCGGGTGGATGCGACAATATTTTTATATTAAAAGATAACGTAAATGATATGACAATTTCTCACGAATTTGGACACTTTTTCGGGCTTTTACATACTTTTGGCGATGGAAATTCACAAGAATTAGTTGATGCTTCAAATTGTTCAACTCAAGGGGATTTTTTATGCGATACAGAAGCCGACCCTAGTGCAGATTTGCCATCACAACCGCCTTCAGTAAACAATTATTGTGAATTGGCTAACCCGTTACATGATGCAAACAATCAATTTTATATGCCCCCAACCGATAATATTATGTCATATTATGGCGATTGTAGATGTAAGTTTACAAACCAACAATATGCTATAATGGCTTATGAATACTTAACGAACAGAAAATACTTATGGTAAAAAAAATATTATATATAATAGTAATACTGTTTTTTGGAATAAGCACAAAAGCTCAAGATATACATTTTTCTCAATTTTATTATAGTCCACTAACATTAAATCCGGCAAATACAGGGCATTTTGATGGAGATTGGCGACTCTCAAATATTTTTAGAACACAATGGGGATCAATATCAAAACCATACAACACTATTGCTGTTGGGTTCGATAAACAAATTAACATTTACAGTCAAAAATTTGGAGCTGGAATATATTTTCTAAACGACAAATCGGGAAGTGCCGATTTAACTGCGAATAAAATAATGATTTCATTAGCCTATCATACAAAAATAGAAAAATTTAAAGTTCATTATGGTTTACAATTAGGCTATGTAAACAAAAAATATGGCACAGACATAACTTTTCCGTCGCAATTTGACTGGGATATTGGTAAATTTAATGGAGAATTGCCAAATAATGAAACAAATTTAAAACAAAATATTTCGTATTTCGATGTAAATGCAGGAGTTGTAGCAAGTAGAAAAATTGGAAAAATTGAACCAGAGTTTGGATATTCGCTTTTTCATATAACAAATCCAAAAGAACAGTTTTCTACATACAAAAATAAATTACCACTCAGACATATATTTCATTTGGGGGCACAAATGGAGTTAAATAAAATGTTTTTTGTAATTCCTCGAATTCTATATATGAATCACAAACGAGCAGCAGATATGGTTTTAGGCGGTAATTTTGGATACTATTTGCCAAAAAATAACTATTCGGCAAAATCAATATTTTTTGGCCCACATGTAAGAACTGTACTAAACCAAACCGATGCAGTAATTGTAGCATTTGGCCTAAATTTTACAAATATGGATATTGGTATAAGTTACGATGTTAATGTATCATCATTGTCGCCTGCAACATCACATAGAGGGGCTTTAGAATTTTCATTAATTTATAGAACAAAAAATACAAATCCTAAAAAAATAACATTTCCTTGCGATAGATATTAGTTATGAAACGAACATCACAAAATTTAATCATTTTAATAATATTTTTATTATCTGTTTTTACAGCAAATTCGCAACCCGAAGAAACCATAAAACGAATGCAACCATGGCAAACACAAAGTTTTGCAAAAGCTGCCGAACGCGAAGGAGATATTTATTCTGCAATAGATTATTATGAATATCATCATAAAATAAGTCCGGGAAACGTAAAAACAAACTATAAACTTGCTGAACTATATTTAAAAAGCAGGAATTATGAAAAAGCAGAAGAATTTTTTATTGAAGTTTATAAAGTTGCAAGCAAAAAATATCCATTATCGCTATATTATTACTCGCAAGCACTTATGATGCAAGGAAAATACGACGAAGCTAAAGACAATTTTGCAAAATTTTTAAAAGAATATAAAAAAGGTAAAGACGTTAAAATATATAAAACTCTTGCTATAAACCAATTAAATGGTTGCGATTTAGCCAAAATACTTAAAGATAGTAGTTTAAAGGTTGTAATTTCTCATTTAGACGAGAGTGTTAACAAGGCTCACATAGACTATAACCCAATAATTGTTGATGATAATACCATTTGGTATTCGTCGTTAAGAGCAGAAAGTGTACAATATTACGATGTTAGCGATAGTGCAAAATATCCACTACGTAAATTTTATAAAGCCACAAAAGTAAATGGAAAATGGAATTTTATCGATACATTAGAAAATTTTAACGACACAGTTTTTGATGTTGGAAACGGTGCTTTTTCTGTAGATAAAACCAGATTTTACTTCACTAAATGTTTTAAAAATTGGAAAAACAAAACAATATGCCACCTATGGGTTAGTAAAAAAAATGGAAACGAATGGGAAACTCCCGAAAAACTCGATGAAAATATAAATATAGACAATTACACGTCAACACAGCCAACTTTGGGTACAGATTTAAAAACCGGTAACGACATATTATATTTCGTATCGGACAGACCCGGAACAAAAGGAGGCTTAGATATTTGGTACACAATTTATAACAAACAACGCAATTCGTACAAAACTCCTAAAAAAATAGGCACAAAAATAAATACAGTAGGAAACGAATTTTCACCATATTACGATAACAATTTACGAAATTTATACTTTAGTACAGACGGACTGCCGGGAATGGGGGGCTACGATATTTTTAAAACTACCGGAGAAGGCACAAACTGGACAGACCCTGTTAACTTTGGATACCCAGTAAATTCGCAAACCGACGATGTGTATTTTACAATAAACGACAATAGAAAACAAGGCTTTTTTGTATCGAACAGAGAAGGTGGCGTTTCATTAAAACATAAAACTTGTTGCGACGATATCTATGAATTTATTTTTACCGAATTTATTGATATTAAATTTATTGGAACACTTATCGCCAATAAAGATAATAGCGTTTTTAGAATTATTAATGAAAGAATGGGCATAAAAACTACAGACCAAAGCGTTGATAGTATTAAAACCACATTATCATTAAACAATGGTAAACTAATAGATATAAACTCAAAAAGAACAGATAGCTTGGGTAATTGCTATTACAATTTAGAAGCAAACAATAATTACGAATTACGAATAAATAATTTTGGTTATTTCGAAAAAGTTATTAAAATATCGACAGTTGGTATAACACAATCAACAACTTTATTAGACACCGTAATAATAAACCCTATACCACAAAAACCAATACCTGTAAACATTTATTACGATTTTGATAAATATAATTTAACAAAACAAGCAAAAAATACAATAGACTCAACTCTGCTAATAGTGTTAGAAGAAATACCAAATGTTTTAGTAGAGCTAAGCTCGCATACCGATAGTAAGGGCGAAGATGAATATAATAAAGAACTATCGCAAAAAAGAGCCGAAAGTGTTGTTGATTACTTAATTAAAAAAGGTATAGCTAAAAATAGGCTAATTGCCAAAGGTTATGGCGAAGAAAAGCCAATAGCACCAAACGAAAACCCAGATGGTAGCGATAACGAATTAGGTAGAGATAAAAACCGAAGAACTGAATTTAAGTTTGTTCATATTGATGTTGAGACCGAATTTTAATAAATTGAAACTAAGTTGTGTTACAAACGTAAACTTTTGGGTTTTAAATGAAAAATAATGAAACAACTATTTAGCCATTTTTTTATAATATTAAGCACAATAATAAACGCTCAAGATTTTGATATATACCCAAAAAATCAAGACGATAATATAAAAATGCCTTATGTTCACGAAAGTTTACGATTAACTGAATTTCAAATATTATCGAGAAACGCTAGAATGATGGATATGGCTTATGCTATAATAGTTCCCGGATATGTTCATTTTAAAGCAAAAGAAAAAACTACAGGCTACACCCTTCTAACTCTTAGGTCGTTAGGATATATTGGTTTGGGAGCATCTTATTATAGGTCAAAATATAATGGAAATACTTTGTTTGGGTCTGTAACAAATACAAACACAGAAGGTTCTACAATAAAAATAAGCGAAAATTGGTCTATTAAAAAAAGCGATTTAATAGTAGGTACATCAATAGCTGTAATAGTTTCAACATATTTGTTCGATTGGATTCACGGAAAAATAACTTTAGAAAAAAAGCAAGAATATATTAGATATAAGTACAGCGTAAAATTAAAACTTCAAGAAAATAAAACAAGCTACATTCAAAAAAACTGTAATCCACAACTTAGTTTAACTTGTACATTTTAAAAATACGAAATGAAAAAATTATATATAATATTACTTGTGTTATTAGCATTTGTGTCGTTTGCACAATTTTCAGTAAAAACTGAGTTAAAATATTTGGAACTTATAAATAAGCAAAAAAACACAGAATTGATTGAAAATAACTTATTTAATGCCGAATTAGTTTCAGATAGCTTAATAAAAACAGAAACAAATAATTATGAAAATAGTGAATACTTTTTTGAGTTATCTAAAAGTTATTTTTTAGCCAAAAAATATGAATTGTCACTTTTTTCGCTATTGCGCCAAAGATGCTTGTTCCCAAACGAAAGCGTTGAACAAAAAAGCGAAATTTTATTTAATGAGGTTATATATCGTTGTAACTTAAGCGATTCAATAAGTAAAATACTATTAAATCAAAACTCATCAAAAAATAACGATAACGTATTCTCAAAAAAACTTGAATTGCTCTTAAATTTGAGCATAAAACTTCAGAAAAAAAAACTTGTTCCACCTATTTTTAAAATTGGTTTAGAATATCGAAGTAAAGTAAATAATGTCCCAATATGGTATCAACACTGGGAATTTTTATCTATAATCAATGTGAAAGAAAAAATAAAATCGGTAATTTTAGAAAAAACTTACAACGCAACACCAATATATGAGCAAATTTCTGAAAAAAATTTGCAAAATAAAATTTACAGAAAAGCTATAAAGCACTATTTAAAAACAAATGCTTTTGTTCAGGCAAAAACAATAATATCCGATTATGAAAAAAACAAACTATCAATATTTCTTTCTACAGATTTATTGATAAAAAAGAGTAGAATTTTTTTGAAATTTTAGTATTAATTTACAATAAATTTACCACTTGAATTATTATTACCAGAAATTATATTGTAGTAGTAAAGTCCTTTAGTCCAATTAAATACATTTAATGAGAAATTTTTATTGGCAAAAAACGAGGAATAAACCTTTTGTCCTAAGCTATTATAAACATCAAAAGTATTGTTGTTTTTATTAGTTTGAACTAATAGCTTGTCTTTTACAGGATTAGGACTAACACTAACACGTAAATTATTGGAAAATAATTCTGAGGAACCTGTTGTTGACTCAGTAATAGTTACATTAAGATTGTCAAAAAAGAACCCATTTCTAGAACCACTCTGGTCAGAATAAAAGTAAAACTTAATTTTTATAATATCCCCAATAAAATCATTTAAAGAAACTTCTTCAAAAGACCAACTAGGACATAATCCATGATACACCGGCTGCCCCTCATCTTCGTCGTCGGTGCCAACTTTTGAAAGTCTTCCGCACATAACTTGCCAATTTGCTCCGTCATCATTAGAAGCTAAAATTTGCACATAATCGTAGTTGTTTTCTAAATCGTACTTCATCATAAAATTAAGTACTGCATTTTCGGCTGTAGATAAATTTATTGGTGTATTTAGTTCTATTTCAGACGTTTGTAGCCAACTGTAATTGCCAATTGGTGATTCAGAAATAGAATAACTTCCTGAATAAGATTGTTCGTTTGTGATATCCCAATCATCGCCAGTCCAATTCGCTATTGTTTCGCAATTATCTGATAATATGGTTGTTGTATTGCCAAATGTTTTGTGAATAGTATCGTTAAATGTGTATAACCCATTATTTACAGAAATAACATAGCTAATATCTTGTGTTGAGTTTGCTGTAATGTTGTATTCTACAGAATCTGTAATATTTTGCAAAAAACCTATATTGTTATACTGAAATGTATTATTTGGAAACGAAATATTTGAACTTAAAGGTGTAAATGTTACATTAAAATTTGCAACATCGTCTAAACCAATACTTTGTAGATTAAATTTAAGAAAGCTATTAGGGTTGCCTATTAAATTTGTCGATAAATCTTCTAATTTATAATAATCGTGAGAGAAATGTGCAATAGCTAAATTTGTCCAAATTGTTTGTTCGCAAAGGTCAAAAATTCTTGATTCTGCGGGCCAAAAGCCATCGTCCATATTGCCAATTTCTGCTGTAATAGAAAGAACTTTGTTTTTTGTACCAATTTCACCATATCCCCAATCGTCGGCATCGCCATTGCTTTGGTAACCGTACGTTTCGTAAACAGTTCCGTATCTATAATTATTTTGAAGTGCCATTTTTTCGGCTAAAGCATTGTAAAATATCGAATCTTGTGTATAATGGTTTTCGTAGTTCCACGGATAAATAATCATGTTTCCATACGAATGCCAATTTACGTCTAATTTAATATTGTGATTTTCTATAAAATTTTTCACAGCCTGTGTTTCTGGTTCAGAGAAAGCATTATCGCCTCTATGCCAAGGGTGAAATCCTATGGAGCTAGAGCCTGTTTCGTCGTAACCAAAATACCAATCGTAATTTCTGTTTAAATCAACACCATCAGAAAACGTAGTTGTTCTTCTGTTTTTTCGGTGTAATCCTCCACCGGTAGGGTTTTCTTGTTCATTATACACATATCCATCTGTATTAATGATGGGTATAAAGTAGAGTTCTGTATTATTTATTAAATATGTTACCTCGGGGTTGGTTCCATAATTTTCTAAAAGATAATACATAAAATATATTAGCTGCTGTAACGATGCTGGCTCTTGAGAATGGTGTATGGCTGTATAAAGTACTTGTGGTTCAGCCTCTTGTGTTGAAAAATTATCGGATATTTTTATGTAGTATATTTCTCGCCCTTCGTAAGATGTGCCTATTTGAATTTTATCGCTTATTATATTTGGGAAAAGCAATTTCATTGAGTCTATTTCGGCATAAGCTTCAGCAAGTGTGTAAAAACCACCCATACTTCCATATCCAACGCCTTCAGGTTTTGGGTAATCTATAGCTCTATTAAAACAAGAATGTAACGATTTACTTGTGTTTTCTTTTTTTGTTTTATACGAACTTTGTAAATCGGAAATAATAACCTCATATTTAATATTAGCTTTTTTTAGTTTAGCAATATCGTCATTGTTAAATTCGCCAATAAAACTGTCATCTTTTTTTAAAAAACCACCAATTGGTGATATATTGTTTTTTTGAAATATTTCAAGATTGTTTTCTTGTAAATAAACTTTCAATTTGCTAAATTTTGTTTGAGAATAACTTGTTGATAGTATCCCAATTAATGCAATTAATATAAGTTTTTTCATTTGGTTATTGTTTTATTGGTAAAATTAAAAAATTTAATTGGTATAATAATAAAAATATAAATTTTTAGTACTTTTATAACAAAAAAATGATATTAGTAGCAGATAGTGGCTCAACCAAAACGGAGTGGGCGTTAATAAAAAATAAAAACGAAATACTTGCATTTACAACCATAGGGTTAAATCCTGTTTTTGTCGATTCCGCCACAATAATAAGTACAATAAAAAGCACCGAAATTATTAATTATAATCAACAAATATCAGAAGTGTATTTCTATGGAGCTGGCTGTGCCTCAAAAGAAAGGGCATCTATAATAGAAAATCCACTTGAAGATTTATTTCACAAAGCCAAAATAATTGTAGATACCGATTTGTTGGGGGCGGCAATTTCTCTTTTTGGCGAAGAAAAAGGTATTGTTGGTATTTTAGGAACAGGTTCAAATACTGGAGTTTGTAGCAGAGGTGAAATTACGCAAAACATAAAATCGTTAGGGTATATACTTGGCGATGAGGGAAGTGGGAGTTGTATAGGCAAAACATTTATAAAACATTTTTTGAATAACGAACTGCCAAAAGAAATTCACGAAAAATTTGATGCAGAGTACAATATAACACTAAACCAAATAATAACTAAAGTATATAAAGAGCAGTTTCCAAATAGGTTTTTAGCATCTTTTATGCCATTTATTTATCAAAATAAAAATAATGAGTTTGTTCATAACTTGTTAAAAAACAGTTTTGTAAATTTTTTTCAAAAAACAATTTTAAAATACCCAAGTTTTGACAAATTAGAACTCAGATTAACTGGCTCAATTTCATTTTATTTTCAAGATATAATAAAGGAAGTAAGCAATAATCAAAACGTTAAACTTTCAACAACAACTAAATCGCCAATAAATAATTTAGTTAGTTTTTACATTAATAAGTAATTATGAAAGGTGAAAAATTTATTTATTTTTGATTAAAAATTAAAATCTGTTTTTTTTAATAAAAATATTTATAACTTTGTGGCTATTAAAAAATTGATTTAAAACATAATTTATATTATGAGAAAAAGTGGACTATTAAAAATTGCATCATTTATCCTAACAGCAGTTATAATAACAAGTTGTGGAGGAATAAAAAAAATGGTTAAAAACTACGACCAAGTAACATATACAGTAACCCCAACTGTACTTGAAATGCATGGCGACAGTGTAGAAGTAAACATTTCGGGTAAATTTCCACCCAAATATTTTGCTAAAAAAGTTGTAGCAGAAGCAACCCCAACATTAAAATTTGAAGGAGGTGAAAAAGCTTATAAAATGACTAAACTTCAAGGCGAAGCAGTACAAGACAATAACAAAGTTATTTCTTATGTTGACGGCGGAAGTTTTTCGTTTAATGGTAAAATTGGTTTCGAAGATGCTATGCGTTTATCTAAATTAGAGATAAAAATAGATGCATATTTGGCAAAAAAACCAGAGAAAAAAACAACTTTTTCTGCAAAACAAATTGCTACAGGAGTTATTGCAACACCAAGTTTAGTTAATTTAAAAGGAAGAACAATTTTAGGAAAAGATAATTTCCAAAGAATAACTTCCGCTAATAAAGGAGCAGAACTTCTTTATCAAATTCAACAAGCAAACATTAAACCTGCTGAGTTGAAAAAAGAACAAATAAAAGACCTTGTTGCTTTTATTGACGAAGTTAAAAATAACAAACGTAAAGAATTTATAGGTGTATCAGTATCTTCTTATGCATCTCCTGACGGAACAATGGAGTTAAATAGCAAACTGTCTGAAAAAAGAAAAGGAACAGCAGATAAATATGTTGAAAATCAATTAAAGAAAGTTGCTAATGCTAAAAATGAAGGTTTTGTAACATCTACTACAACAGCAGAAGACTGGGATGGCTTTAAAACAGTTTTAGAAGGTTCTCAAATTGCAGATAAAGACTTAATTTTAAGAGTTCTTTCTATGTATTCTGATGGCGACCAAAGAGAAAAAGAAATAAAAAACATAGCTGCGGCTTATACAGAATTAGCTAAAGATATTCTTCCTCAATTACGTCGTTCTAAAATTAATGTAAACATTAATTTAATTGGATATTCTGATACTGAATTAGACTCAATATTTAATGTTTCTCCTGATTCTCTAAAAGAAGAGGAAATGCTTTACACAGCAACTTTAAAACAAGATAACGACTTTAAACTTAAAGTTTATACAAAATTTGCCGAAAAATTCGCAAAAGATTGGAGAGGCGAAAACAATAAAGGAACTATTCTTTGGGCACAAGATAAATTTGCTGAAGCTAAACAAGCTTTCGAAGCCGCAAAAGCTATAGATAATTCAAATCCTATTATTTTAAATAACTTAGGTGCTTGCGAATTAAAAGAAGGAAATATAGAAAAAGCAAAAGAACTTTTAAAATCGGCTTCTGGTGCTGGTGCCGAAGTTAATCATAACCTTGGTGTTATTGCTATAAAAGAAGGCGATTATGCTGGTGCAGTATCTTATTTTGGCGACGAATGTTCAATGTGTGCAGGTTTAGCTAAAACCCTTAACGGTGATAACGATGGCGGTATAAACGCTGTTAATTGTGGTGCTTGCAAAGAAACTGCAATGGGTTACTACTTAAAAGCAGTTATTGGAGCTCGTAAAGCTGATAGTGATGCATTATTCACTAACTTAAGATCGGCAATTGAGAAAAAAGCAGAACTTAAAAAATTAGCTTTAACCGATATGGAATTTGCTAAATTCTTTGAAAACGACACTTTTAAATCTATTGTAAAATAATTTAAAAATAAAATTTAAAAAAGCCTTAACATTAATGTTAAGGCTTTTTTGTTTTATTAAGAATGCTACCGATTTTCATTTATAGAGGATATATGTATGAAATTATACCGAACTGTTAGGCACAAACAAAGATAACGGAATCAGATTGAATAAATTTGTCAACATAAGTCTTGAAAAAATGTAAAGTATTTTTTAACGTTCATAAATTGAATGTATCTTTGAATTTTAAATAATTATGGCACACAAAGACCATCATATAAAACCTTATGACGAAGGAACTCTAAATAAATTAGAGATTTTTGAACGCTATGTTCAAAATTGGATACCTACATTTATAATGCAACCACGTATTGCAGAAATAAATATTGTTGATTTTTTCTCGGGTTTGGGATATGATAGTGAAGGCAAAAAAGGTTCACCTATAAGAACTTTGGATAAAATAGATAGTTTTTTTTGGAAACCTTATGCAAAATAATACCATTATAAATTTGTATCTGAATGAGTATAAAGGGTTCAAATTTGAAACACTTAAAAAAAACTGTAACGATTATTTAGAAAATCACAAAAGATTAAAAAGGTTTGTTAGAATTCATTATTCAAATAAAGACTTTAATGAAATCTATAATGAAATCATAAATAAAACTAAAAATTCTCCAAGCCTTTATATAATTGACCAAAACGGTATAAAATTCACAAGTCAAGAAAACTTTAACACTCTTTTAGACTTAAAACGGGACAACGTAAATATATGGGGAGAATTAATAAAAAAGAGTAATTTTATTATATGGAATTATCGATATTATCATTGTTTTTGCCTGAAGCATTACTAACCCAT
>DYMG01000002.1 GCA_020721655.1 Paludibacter propionicigenes
AAAAACCAGATTCTTTGATTGAAAATTGGTTTTCGGGAAAATTTCAAGAGAAATACGAACCATATTTTAATGAAAATATTGGATTCAGACCGTTCTTTATTCGACTCAATAATCAAATAAAATACAGTTTTTATGATATTATTAAAACAAAGCTAACTGTTTTAGGAGAAAACAATCATTTATTTCAATCCGATTATATTGATGCATATATGGGTTTTGATTTTGTTGGAAACGAAAGAATAAAAAAAGGATTTGAAAGAATTCAATATATTCAAAATGAGCTCAATAAACGTGGAATTTATTTCGTTCTAGTTTTCGCACCAGGCAAAGCATCTTTTATGCCTGAAAATATACCTTCACAATATAATATCGAAAAACGAACCCAAACCAATTATGATTCTTATGTTTCTTATTTTAAAAACAGTAAAATAAATTTTATTGATTTTAATAAATATTTTATTGAAATTAAAAACAAAAAAAAACATCCTTTATACCCTGTAAATGGTACACATTGGAGCGGTTATGGTTGTACAATTGCAACAGACAGTTTAACCAATTATTTGTCGAAACTAATGAATATAAAAATGGTTAAACAAAAAGATTTAGGCGGAATAATCACAAATACCGAAATGAAGTGGAGTGATGATGATTTAGCAAAGCCAATAAATCTTTTTCAAAATATTGATAATTTAGATATGTATTATCCTAATATTTCATATATTTCGGATAGCAATACCGTAAAACCTAAAGCCTTGTTTGTTGGCGATAGTTATGTGCAAAGTTTGTATCGATTTTATCCTTATTTAGATAATGTTTTTGATTTAAATTCGAGTTTTTGGAGTTATAATTATGTTGTAAAATGGAATAATAGAAAAATTATTGAAGATGAGGTTTTTGTAAGAGATTTGAATGTTGAAGAAGAAGTTTTAAATAAAGATGTTGTTGTAATGTTAATAACAGAAATGAATATTAAAATTTTAGATGAACTTTTCACTGAAAGATTTTCTAATTTATTTCAAGAAATTGCAAAAAGAAAACCTCATGACACAAATATTTCATTTTCAAGTTCAGCTCAAAAATCAAATAATACAGACATTCAATCCCAAATTGAAAAAATCAAAAAAAATAAAGAGTGGTTTGAAGGGGTGAAAAAACAAGCAAAAGAAAGAAAATTAACAGAAGATCAAATGTTGTACAATACCGCAGTTTATTGGATAAAATCTCAGAAAAAATAATTCTTAAAAATGAAAAATTCAATATTAAAACATATTATATTAACCACATTAGTGTTGTTACTTTTTATCCCATTAATACAAGAAAATTTTTCTGTTTTTTCCATAAAACCATTAGAAGGAGCTTTTACTCCACTTCAAAAACCAGATTCATTGATGGAAAATTGGTTTTTGGGTAAATTTCAAGAAAAATACGACCCATATTTTAATGAGAATATTGGGTTCAGACCGTTCTTTATTAGACTCAATAATCAAATAGATTTTAGCCTATTTAGTAAACTTCATTCAAACGATTTGTATTTAGGAAATAACGGATATTTATTCAGACCCAGCGAAAATTATTCCATAAATAACAATGATTATTTAGGCGAAAAAAAATTAATTGATTTTTGTGAAAACTATAAAAGTATTTACGATTCATTATTAAACATTGGAAAACCTTTATTATATATTTTTGCCCCATCTAAAACTAATTTCTTAAAAGAATATATACCTGAAAAATATTTGACAAAAAACTTTGAGGAAAATAAAAATTACATACACATCAAAAACTATTTTAAAGCCAATAATATTAAATTTATAGATTTTTATCATTATTTCAATACAATTAAAAATACAAACACACCCCCTTTATATTCAAAAGGTGGTATTCATTGGACACAATATGGAGCAGCTATAGCATTAGATTCTATTAATAAATTTATTAATTTAAACTACAATTTCACAAAAAATGACTTTAAAATTATTGGAGCAGAAAAAAAAGAAATATGGATTGAGGATAATGATATGAATAGAATTTTAAACCTTATGTTTAAAAGAAATGAATTAAATTTATTATACCCTAAAATACATCAAACATCAAAACATAGATTGAAAGGTTTATTTATTACTGATAGTTATTATTTCGCATTAAGTTGGTCAAAATTAAATGATTATGTATTTGATAATGAGGAAACTCAGTATTGGTACTATCTAAAAAGTGTTAGACAAGCAAATAAGACTTTCCCAATTGAAGATGTTGATATAAATTCCACAATAAACAAAACAGATGTAATCATAATTTTGGCAACTACAGCAAACCTTGGCAGACATCCTATAGACTTCATTTCATTATTAAAATCTAATGGTAAGAGCTTAATTAATTTTACAGATGATGATATTTTAAACTACTATCAATTTAAAATTAAAGGAATAGTAAACGATATGAACAAAACTCCTATTTGGAAATCAAAATTAATTGAAAAAGCTGAAAATAAGGGAGTTTCTTTAGATTCAATAATGAAATTAGATGCAATTTGGTTAATTAAAAATCAAATAAAAAACAATACTAAAGAGTTAGAAATTTATAGAATTATTAAAAAAATTAATAAAGATTCTGATTGGATGAAAATAATAAATCAAAAATCAAAAAAAAATAAAATTTCTTTTTACGAGCAATTATACATTGATGCAAAATGGATTTTAGAAACAGATAATAACAAACAACAATAATAGCTTTAATTTTCGGCTTAAGGGTCAATTAATTCATCGCTAATATTTACATCTAACCAAATAAGTCTTGCTTTTAGCCACTTTTTCAATTCTTCAATATTTTTATAATAATCTTTATTCTTATTCCAAATTTCGCTATTCTTTTCAACACTATTTTTAATTTCAAAAGCAAGCGAATCTATTAAATTATTAATATTCTCATCAGATAATGTGCTTTGTCTCAATAACTTCCACCTACTAACTAATTTTCCCTTAAAAACTTCATCTTTTAGCAATTCAAACCACCACTTTGGAATGTATTTGGTAAGGTTTGTATCAGCATTAAAAACAAATCCTTCAACCAAATCTATTTTTGTATTATAGGTTTTTCCTAAACTTAAATCGAAATCCCAAATTGGACCAGCAAATATTTTTGAATTGTTTTCTAATTTATAAAAATATTGGCTCGTTCTATAAGCATCTACATTTTTAGTTAACTCATTAATAATAACATAATTAATAAAAGAGTCGAAATCAATTTTTGTTGAATCAGTAATATTTTCTTCTAGCGTATTAATATTATCTAAAACTATTTTTTTTGATTTGTAACTTATTTCGTTTGGCTTTGGATAATGAGTGTGATATAAAACATTACCATTATTTGATTTTGCTATTGATTCCCAATTATTATCCCCTGTCGCTTTGTCTATTTTAAAAATTAATTCGCAATTTTCGTCAATAAAATAATTTTCATCAATTTTTGGTATTAATACGTATATTCCTCCATATTTATTATTTATAATTAAATTAATGTACTTAAATTTTGGAGAAACTATTCCAATTGACTTGCCAATACTATAGGCTAATGTGTTCCTTACAAATGAATTGTCTATCCACGACGAGTATAAAACCCAGTTTTTTGTATCTAATATGTTAAATAAATCACTTTTTTTATTTGTAAAATTTTCGTCTATCAAAGAAAAGCCATACGATTTCTTTTTAAAAACACTTGATGAAGAGCCTCTTATTTCTATAGACACTTTAAAATTTTCTATATTATTATTAAAATTTGATAATAAATCAGCATAAATTCTATCATCATCAATAATTACCTTATGTTTTGTATCTATACTTAAAATTGGCAAAGAAGTATCAGTGAGTTGCACAGTATTTGTCTGATAATAAAATAATTTGTCATCAATTCTTTTAATGTTTTTTTCCTCAACCACAAATTTGTAACTAGTAGTGTCTAATTGCAGTTCCATTTTTTCATTTTGTTTACCAACTAATTGAGATGTATTAGAAATACACTGGGTTACATCTATTTTCGAGTCATCAGAAATAATCATATCTGTTTTTTGGGAATTAAAAAAAATAGAATTTTCTATTTTTAAAAATCCACCTCCATTTTTAGTTTTATTGTACAAATTACAACCCGTTTCGCAACCAATAAGTTGAATTTTGTTTGCCAAAACCGACGATGAATCGGTTATACTAATCCCTATCTTTGCATTAACTACTATATTTCTATTTAAAACAATATTTCTTGATACTCCAAAACTTACAGCATCTGCAAAACTTTGGTCTCCACCAACCGAAATACCTTTATCTGAAGAGTTTGTTATAACATTATCTTCAATACTTACATTTTCCGATGCATTTATATCTATAGCATCATCAAAACTATTTACAATATAGTTACCACATATTTTACTATTTTTTACGCGAGTAACCTCAATCATATCCATTAAATAATTTAGCTTATTATTATAAATTTCTGCCTTTCCTCCTATCTGAACAATGCCCTCTCCCACATAATTACCTGTGTAATTGGTTATTGTGTTATTTGCAACGTAAGAAATACAATTGTGCGAAAAAATTATTGGATATCCATCTTTAGGTCTATTGTGTGTAAAAATAAAATTGCAACTTGCAAGCAAATAATTGCTATTAAACGAGGTAAAAGCTCCGTTTAAAAATTCAACATTTCTAATTATTATGTTTTGTTTAGTTCTCAAAATTATTCTTCCCCAAGAACTAGAATCGCTTTCACTCCTTATTATAACCGGATTATTTTCACTTCCATCAATAATTAACTTACCATAAACAATAATATTTGTAGTATCATTAACAATTATTTCTACACCTTTTTTTATAAGTAAAAACTGATTTGACGATACAATAAAATCGCTATCTACAATAAATGGCGAATTCTTTTTCGAAATAATTATTGTATCTTTTAATTTATCATTTATGGCAAAAACAGAAAAACAAGTAAAAATAAACAATAAAGAAACCATATATTTTAACCTTGACTTTGGCAAAATAATTTTATTTAATATTTATATTCAACAAATATAAATATTAAATTTTATTTTATTTTCGCTACTTTTGAATAAATTTTTAATTTATGGAAACCTTATTTGAAGTATTAAAATATACCCTACCATCGTTGGTAGTTTTTGCCACATCGTATTTAATAATTAAAACATTTATTGAAAACGACCAAAAAAAACGAAAAATGGAATTACGTATGGCTAATTTAAAAACCATAACCCCTGTAAAATTACAAGCCTACGAACGCCTCACTATTTTTCTAGAAAGAATTGCTCCAGAATCTATAATTATACGAATAATGGAGCCAAATATGACCTCGGCACAACTGCAATCGTCTTTACTAAAAGTTATACGAGCCGAATTTGAACACAATGTTAGTCAACAAGTTTATGTAAGCTCTCAAGCTTGGTCAGTAATAAAAACATCTAAAGAACAAACAATAAAACTAATTAACACAAGCATAGATAAGGTTGATAGAGATTCTCCAGCAATAAACCTAAGTAGAACTATTTTAGAAACAGTTATTTCTATGAAAAGTGCTCCCAATCAGGCGGCTATCGATTTTCTTAAAGGAGAAATTCAACAAATATTTTAAACTGCAATTACTATAATTTCAGTTAATATTATATTGTTATATAACGTTTTATTTCCTCCTAACTTTGACAACGTAAAAAACTAAACCCTCGACAAAAGTCAATTGAAAATTAGCTTTTAGAAATACCATTTAAACAAACAATATTATTTTCTTTAATTTTATTTTCTAATAATTTATAATTTTCCGAAACCCCAACTTCCGAATAAACTTTTTTATGATACAAATGAAACACAATTGCCTTATTTTTAATCATCTTACGCTTCAAACCAATAGACAGCAAACGCCACTCAATATCAACATCTTCGCCAACACCAGCTTTTACATAGTCCTCATCAAATCCATTTATTTGTAACAAATGTTCTTTTTTTACGCCCCAATTTCGCCCAACTAAACCCCTGTTTTTAAATGAAAGCGAAAAAAAACGCCAATAAATTGATTCCTTTACTTTTTTCGACTTTGTAAAAATTAAATTACTCCATTTAAGTTTTGTTAAATCTTCATTTATTTTACAATATTCAGTAGTTTTCTCATCAAGCATAACGCTTCTTCCCGACAAAAAAACACCTTGTTTTAGCATCTTTTTATACGACCTAACAAAATGTTTATGTGGAACACAATCTCCATCAATAAAAACAATATTATCTGATTTAGTAAGACTTACTCCCCTATTCAACATCAAATTTTTCCTAAACCCTAAATCTTCTTGCTGAAACAAATGATGTATTTTAAAACTGTATTTTTTCTCATTTTCAAATAAAAAAGATACCGTTTCTAAATTATTATCATCTTCCGAAATAATAACATCAAAATCACTACAACTCTGTAAACTAAGTGCTTTTAGAATAAGTTTTAAATTATTTAAGGCTTTATAATAAGATATTATAACTGTAATACTCATTCTGCAAAAGTATTATTTTAAATTATGTTTTTAACAACAATATTTTTTATGAAACAATTTAACAAAATTTTACACTTATTTAGAATGAATTTAAGTAACTTTGTAAAAAAAAATATGGATACCCCAGAAAATATATCATTTAACAATTTTAAGGAAGAAGTTTTAAACGATTTTAAACTTGCAAATTTATCTCGTCAGCTATCACTTTTAGGGAGAAAAGAAGTACTTTCGGGAAAAGCTAAATTTGGAATTTTTGGCGATGGCAAAGAAATAGCACAAATAGCTATGGCTAAGCAATTTAAAAATGGCGATTGGCGTTCGGGATATTACCGCGACCAAACTTTTATGCTTGCTATTGGTGGTTTAACTCCTGTAGAATTTTTTTCTCAACTTTATGGCGATATAAATATAGAAAACAATCCATCAAATGGCGGTCGTTCATTCAATAACCACTGGGGAACTCGTTTTATCGATGAAAACGGAAACTGGAAAGACATCACAAAAAGTAAAAATACTTCTGCCGATATTTCGCCAACTGCCGGACAAATGCCTCGTTTATTAGGTTTAGCTTGGGCATCAAAACTTTTTAGAGAAAACCCGGAACTTCATCAATTTTCTACATTAAGCAACAACGGAAACGAAGTAGCATTTGGCACAATTGGCGATGCTTCTACCTCAGAAGGACACTTCTGGGAAACACTAAACGCAGCAGGTGTTCTTCAAGTTCCTTTGGCTATTTCCGTTTGGGACGATGGTTTTGGAATATCAGTACCTCGCTCTCTACAAACCATAAAAGATAATATTTCGGAAGCCCTAAAAGGTTTTGAAAACACCGATAAAAAGAAAGGTTTCTACATTTATAAAGCTAAAGGTTGGGATTATGCTGGTTTAATAAAAATGTATAAAGACGGTATTGAAAAATGCAGAACCGAACACACGCCAGTGATTTTCCATATTTCAGACTTAACACAACCTCAAGGACATTCTACTTCTGGCTCTCACGAACGATACAAAACAGAAGAACGTTTAAACTTTGAAGCCGAATTTGATGCTATTGCTAAATTTTACGATTGGATTTTAGAAAAAAATATTGCGTCAAATTCAGAATTAGACAAAATTGTTGAATCATCAAAAATAGAAGCTCGCGAAGCTAAAAAAATAGCTTGGGAAAAATATATAAGCCCTATTTTAAAAGAAAAAGACTCGCTGATTAACATAGTTAAATCACGAAGTTGCAAATGTGTTCTTCAAGAAGAAGCCGACCAAGTTGATATTATTGCAAACAATTTAAGCAAAATATTAAACCCAACAAGAAAAGATGTTTTTAGCAGTGCAAAAAAAATTATACGAAACGTTTGTTCTGGTTGTGGAAGCAAGCACACTTTACATATTCAGTTAAAAAATTGGCTGTCAGAAAATTACGACACAGTAGCCAACCAATATCACAAATATTTATATGTCGAAGATGAAACATCGGCTCTAAAAGTTGTACCAATTGCTCCAATTTTCGATGAAAATAAAACAGTTGCCGGACGCGAAATTCTGCGAGATAATTTCAATATTCTTTTTCAAAAAAACCCTAAAATACTAACATTTGGCGAAGACACCGGTAAAATTGGAGGCGTAAACCAAAGTATGGAGGGAATGCAAGAAAAATACGGCGAACTCAGAGTTAGCGATACCGGAATTAGAGAAACAACAATTCTAGGGCAAGGTATTGGTGTTGCTTTAAGAGGCTTACGCCCTTTAGTAGAAATTCAGTATTTCGACTATTTAATGTACGCCCTGCAAACTCTTAGCGACGACCTTGCCACAACACACTGGCGAACTGCTGGCGGACAAAAAGCTCCTGTTATTATAACAACTCGCGGGCACCGACTTGAAGGTATTTGGCATTCAGGCTCACCATTAAGTATGGTAATAAATTCTATAAGAGGTGTTTATGTTTGTGTTCCAAGAAATATGACACAGGCTGCCGGTTTTTATAACACTCTTTTTCAAGCCGACGATTCGGCATTAGTTATAGAACCATTGAACGGATATCGTTTACACGAAAAATATCCAAAAAATATTGGCGAATATAGAATACCACTTGGCGTTCCAGAAATTTTAGAAACAGGTACCGATATTACTTTGGTTACTTATGGTTCTTGCGTTAGAATTGCTCAAGATGCTGTTGAACAACTTAAAAAATTCAATATTAGCGTAGAACTCATTGATGTTCAAACACTTTTACCTTTCGATACTAACAAAATTATTTTAGAAAGTGTTAAAAAAACAGGAAAAATATTGTTTTTTGATGAAGATGTTCCGAGCGGTGCTACTGCTTATATGATGCAAAAAGTTATTGAAGAACAAGAGGCTTATTATTATTTAGATAGCCAACCAAGAACTCTTTCAGCTCAAGAACACCGACCAGCTTATGCCACCGATGGCGATTATTTTTCAAACCCAAACGCCGAAAATGTTTTTGAAAGTATTTATCAAATAATGCACAATAATAATCCTAAGAAATTTCCTGCTTTATATTGATACAGATAGCGGTATGAAACGTTGGGGATTTCGAAGCTATGAACCTATAAACAGATAAGAACCTTTCCCACGAGTGACATATTTTGCAAACCACTTAAACCTCAATGTTTTATGACTGCGTGTTACCAACTGGCTTTTTCGTTACCTATTACACAATTTTTAAACAAAAGTCTTTAATATGCATTCGATTAATTCCCTTATAGGTTGAAAATTCAGTCAATTCGTCCATTGTTACAACATATTTTGGAAAATTATCCGATATTTCAAGTAAATTTCCGTATTCTCGATTTATCGTTTCCTCATTTGTTAGCAAATAAGCAACTTGAACATATATTTTTTCTCCCTAAACCAACTTCTATTAATCTGTAAAGAGTTTAAAGTTGAATATCACTATGTCCGTTTTCAATTCTATAGATAAAACGTTTCTTTGTTCCTGTTTTTTCAGCAAGTTGTTCTTGTGTCATTGAACAAAGTTTTCGTTCTTCTTTAATTATTTCACCAATTGCGAAAGACTTCGCTTTGAGTTCAAATTCAGTTCGTGTTTTTGAACCAATTTTGCCATAACGATTTTCAAGATGTTCATCAAATGTTGTTATCGTTTTAATATTTGTTTCTTTTGCTTTTCATTGCTATTCTATTTTTTAGTATTAAAATATTCCTCTTTAATTTTCAAAACTTTTTCAATTTCATTTTGTGGCGTTTTCTGAGTTTTCTTTTGAAATTCATTAAATAAAACCACTATTTTTCCTTCGTCAAAACAGCAAAATATTCTAAAAATATTACTTTGAAATTCCACTCTTATTTCATAAAGTCCATCTGTTCCTGATAAATGCGCAAAAAATTTCTTTGGAATTCTATCAGCTACAGTAATAGTAAATAAAACATAGTCTATTTTTTCTTTTACTTTCTCTGTTTGTTCATTAAAGAAATCATAAAAATAATTTTTGTAATATATCAGTTTTCATACTTCTTCCATTCATTAAAATACTTTCTATAAAGTTAACTAATAATGGAACATAATCCAAGCATTTTAATATTTGAATTTAATTTTTTTGTCTGTAACTAATTGGAAACCTGCTAATTTGTTTTATTGTATATAATTTTTAATGCTCCTGAATTATTAAAAACATAGTTTTTAGAAATTTCTGAGGTTATATCTAATAATTTATGGTCTGTTAAAAAATTATTAAATGCAATTTCAATCTCTTGAAAATTAGAAATTGAAATTGCCCCTTTCAAAGCTATTAAATCGGTTGCTTCTTTAAATTTTTGGTATTTTATTCCAAAAACAATAGGTTTCCCAAAAACAGCAGCTTCTAAAATATTATGAATTCCAGCCCCAAAACCACCCCCTATATACGCAATTTTACCGTACTTGTATAGCGACGACAACATTCCTATATTATTAATAATTAACACATTATACTCCGACGGATTGACCAATAATATTTCAGAATAAAGTAAAACCTTAGTTTTAAACAATTTTTTAATTCGTTTTATATTGTTTTCGTGTATTTCGTGTGGTGCCAAAATTAATTTCACATCTAAAGTTGTATTGTTTTTAAAATTTGAAAGTAATTCTTCATCGGGTTGCCAAGTACTTCCAGCTATTATTACATCTCTGTTATCGCAAAATTTCTCAACTAAATCTAAATTTTTACTTTCTTTTGCTATATCAATAACTCTGTCGAAACGCGTATCTCCAGAAATTGTAACATTTTCTATTCCTATAGTTTTTAATAAATTTTCCGAAATTTCGTTTTGAACAAAAAAATGTGTAAAATATTTCAAAACAGTTTTATACGATTTGCCATACCATTTAAAAAACAGTTGAGACTCTCTAAAAATGCCTGATACCAAATAAATTGGAGTTTTATTTTTATTTAATTCCGATAAATAATTTAGCCAAAATTCATATTTAATGAAATACACTTTTTCTGGCTTTACTAATTCGATAAATTTTTTTGCATTTTTTGGAGTATCAGCAGGCAAATAAAAAATATAATCGGCAAAAGTGTAATTTTTCCGAATTTCATAACCAGATGGCGAGAAAAATGTGAGAAATATTTTTTTTTCGGGATTTTGTGTTTTTATTTTTTCTATAAGCGGTCGCCCTTGCTCAAACTCGCCAAGCGATGCTGCGTGAATCCAAATTATTTTAGAGTTGTTGTTTTTAAGTTTTCCCGAAATTTCAAAAAAAATATTTTTCCGCCCATCAACCCAAAGTTTAGCTTTTTTATTATTTACCGATGCTATTCTTATTGATAATGAATAAATTACTATCGCAATATTATATATTAAGTTCATCAAAAAATTATACTTTTATTTTATCAAAACGTAATTTTCCACATCTTTTTCGGTAATTTCTTCGGAACTTAAAATTACAAGTCGTTCTATAACATTTCTAAGCTCCCTAATGTTTCCTGTCCAATTATATTGTTTAAGTTTTTCAATTGCTTTTGAGCTTATATTTTTTAGTTTAATTCCTTGTTCTTCACAAATTTGAGAAATAAAATAGCTTATTAGTAATGGTATATCATCTTTTCTATCATTTAAATCGGGAACATTTATAATAATTACGCTTAAGCGATGATACAAATCCTCCCTAAAAGTCTTATTTTCAATTTCTTGCTTTAAATTTTTATTAGTTGCAGCTATAACTCTAACATCAACTTTTATGTCTTTATCGCTACCAACTCGTGTAATTTTGTTTTCTTGTAAAGCTCTAAGAACTTTGGCTTGTGCCGATAAACTCATATCCCCCACCTCATCTAAAAAAATAGTTCCTTCATTTGCTTGTTCAAATTTTCCTTTTCGTTGAATATGAGCTGAGGTAAAAGCCCCTTTTTCGTGCCCAAACAACTCGCTTTCAATCAATTCCGAAGGTATTGCAGCACAGTTAACTTCAATAAATGGGTTGTTTGCTCGATTACTTTTAGTATAAATCCAATTAGCAACAACTTCTTTTCCTGTTCCGTTACTACCAGTAATTAGAACTCTTGCATCGGTTGGAGCAATTTTTTCAATCATTTCTTTAACTTTAAAAATTTGCTCTGAATTTCCTATCATTTGAAAATTTTTGCCTATCTTCTTTTTTAAGTTTTTTGTTTCAGAAATTAATTCTGTTTTTTCGGTAGCATTTTTAATTGTTACTAAAATTCTATTTAAATCTAAGGGTTTTTGAATAAAATCGTAAGCTCCTAATTTTATTGCTTCAACGGCTGTTTCTATGTTTCCGTGTCCAGAAATCATTATTATAGGCATTTCTGGTTTTATGCTATGAATTTCTTTAAGAACCTCTATCCCATCAATTTCTGGCATTTTTATATCGCAAAAAACTATGTCAAATTCTTGCTTTTTTATAAGTTCTATTGCCTGTTTCCCCGATTCTATAGCTTCTACTTTATTATTTTCGTACTCTAAAATTTCTTTTAAAGTATTTCTAATACTTCTTTCGTCGTCTATTATTAAAATGTTTTTCATTTCTTTTATTTTTTTATCATACTGTACATTACTCCCTCTTTTAGCGAATATTCTGACTGATAAAGTGTTACAATTTTTAAATTTTCTAAAATAAATTTAAGAAATACCATTGTTACAACTATCATTTCTGCTCTATATGTAGATATTTCTTTGTTTGCGAGCCTCTCTTTATAGCTGCTGTTAATTATCTGATTATAAAGAGAATAAAAGTCGTCTATATCTATTTTTATTAAGTTTGTGTTTGTATTGTATTGTTTTTTTGTTGATATTATTGATGTTATTGTATTAAAAACACCAGATGCCCCAATTAATTTTTCAACTTTATAGTTGGCACAAATTTTAAAAAAATCGGTTAATTCGTTTTTTAAGTATGCTTCTATCTTACTTTTCGTTTCCAAACTTATAACATCTTCAGGATTAAACATTTCTATCAATCTAGACATTCCCAAATTATAACTCTGCCTAAATAAAATATTGTTGTTTTTTGATATTATAAACTCATTACTTCCGCCACCAATATCAAGAGTTAAAACATTTTCATTTTCAAAATTTATGGTATTTTTAACACCTTCAAAAATAAGCTCGGCTTCCTTGTTACCATCAATAACTTCAATTTTTATATTTGTTTTCACAAACACATCATCAATAAAATTAGTTCCATTGTTTGCGTTTCTTATTGCAGATGTAGCTATTACACGTACCAATTCACAATTATATTTTTTTATAATTTCATTAAATTTTTCAATTCCACTAACACCTCTTTCAAAAGCTTTTTCGCTAATTATGTTTTTTGTTATTCCATTTTCGCCTAATCTTACAGGTATTTTATCTTTATATATTATATTAAATTTATCTATTAAAACATCGGCAATTAGCAAATTAAAAATATTTGTACCCAAATCTATTACTGCAATTCTCATATTTTAAAATTATTTTTTAAAAGTACTATTTAAACTAAACTTTAACAATATTAAGAAATAGTTTTGCCAATTTTTATTTACTTTTGAATAAACTATTTTTTTAAATGAAACGACTTCTAACATTAATATTAATAACAATATATTTTATTTCATTTTCGCAAAATAATTTGCCAAAAAAAATTTATATTTTAAATATAGCCGAAGAAATTGGTCCAAAAGCTTGGCGAAATACTCAAAAAGCTTTCGAAAATGCTACTAAATTAAATTCCGACATTATTTTAATACATATAAATACTTATGGCGGTTTGGTTGATATGGCAGATAGTATTAGGACTAAAATTCTTAACTCAAAAATTCCGGTTTGGGCTTTTATTGATAATAATGCGGCATCAGCCGGAGCACTAATTTCTATAGCTTGCGACTCAATTTATATGAGAGAAGGAGCAAGAATTGGAGCTGCAACTGTTGTTACTCAAGATGGAGAAAAAGCACCAGATAAATACCAAGCATATATGCGTGCAACAATGCGAGCAACAGCCGAATCTAAAGGAAAAGACACTATAATTTTAGGGTCAGATACAATAATAAGATGGCGTAGAGACCCAAAAATAGCTGAAGCAATGGTTGATGAATCTATATTTATAGATGGAATAATTGATAGCACTAAAATTCTAACTTTTACAACAAACGAAGCTATCGAAAACAACTATTGTGAAGGAAAATCTGAAAATATTGCAGGCGTTTTTAAATTAGTTAAAATAAATAATTACAAAATTAACGAATACACACCATCGTTTTTAGAGAAAATTATTGGATGGCTCATAAATCCAATAATATCGGGCTTACTAATAATGTTAATTGTTGGTGGAATTTATTTTGAACTTCAATCGCCTGGAATTGGATTTCCTTTATTTGCAGCAATTACAGCCGCTATTTTATATTTTGCTCCTCTATACTTAGAAGGTTTAGCTCAAAACTGGGAAATACTTATTTTTATTGTAGGTATAATACTTATTGGTTTAGAAATTTTTGTCGTTCCGGGGTTTGGAATTACAGGTATTTCGGGAATTATATTAATTGTTGCTGCATTAACATTAAGTTTAATTACAAATAATATATTCGAATATAATTCATTCAATTTTGCATTTAAAAAAATTTTCGAAGCATTTTCTTTAGTTGTTATATCATTATCGTTTTCATTTATTTTTTCAATTATATTTGGTAAAAAACTTTTATTAAACACTTCCTTGAATAAATTTATATTAAAACAAGAAGAAACGATTGAAGACGGATATTCATCAATAAAAATAGAAAAACTTAATATTATTGGAAAAACAGGAATAACACTAACCGATTTACGACTTTCGGGGAAAGTAATTATAGACAACGAAATTTACGATGCTATGTCGGAATACGAATTTATAAGTAAAAACGAACAAATTATAGTTACACGTTTAAAAACAGGTCAAGTTTATGTTAAAAAAAACAATTAATTTAATTTTTGCAATAATTTTATTGCAATCGCAAATAATTTCTCAAAACACTATTATTGATAAATTAAATGCTGATACCGACATTCAAAGTGCTATTGTTGGAGTTTATGCCGTAAATGCAAAAACAGGAAAAGTTCTTGTAGATTATAATTCCGATAAAAATTTAAAGCCTGCATCAAACCTAAAATTACTTACAACAATTGCAGCTCTTAAAATTTTAGGCGAAAACAATAAATTTGACACAAAACTAATGTACTCTGGAACCATAAGTAAAAACACCTTAAATGGAGATTTGTATATTATTGGCGGAGGCGACCCTACATTAGGTGCAGATTATTTTTACGACAAAAAACCAAAATTTATAATTCAGTTTATTGATGCATTAAACAAAGCACAAATAACACAAATAAGTGGCAATTTAATTATTGTTGACACACTATTTAAAGGATTAAACACACCTTCAACATGGATTTGTGGCGATATTGGAAATTATTATGGTTCCGGTCCAAGTAGCATTTCTATTTTTAATAATATAATTAAATTATACTTTAACACAAAAGTTGAAATTGACGATACAGTTAAATTAATTAAAACAAACCCTTATGTAAATATAGCTTTAGAAAACAATGTTGTTGCAAAAAAAATAACAAACGATCGTACAACTATTTACAGTTCAGAACTTAGTAGTAAAAAAATAATTTCTGGCGAATTACCTATTGGCAAAGACAGTTTTATTGTAAAAGGCTCTATAACAAACCCCGAAGAAGTTTTAGCCGAATATTTTACTAAAGAGCTAAGTAAAAACAATATTATTTTAAAAGGAAAGCATATTGTTACCGACAAAAATAACAGCAAACTAAAATTAACACTACTTACCACATTTTATTCTCCAACAATAAAAGAAATTGTAAAACAAACCAATTTAACAAGCAATAACTTATATGCAGAAACTCTGCTTCGTCAAATTAATATAAAATACCGAGGAAATGGAACAAATATTTCAGCAGTAAGTAGCCTTTTTGGATTTTGGGTAAATAAAGGTTTAAACTCTAATAATATTAAATTATTTGATGGTAGCGGATTATCGTCTTACAATTTAATTTCAACAAAGCAATTAGTAAAAGCACTTCAATTTGCATATTCCGACTCAATTTTTTTTAACACATTTAAACAAACACTACCAATAGGTGGTGTTTCTGGCACTTTAAAAGATATGTTTTACAAAACGAATATTAATGGAAAAGTATATGCAAAATCGGGTACAATGAACAGTGTTAAAGCTTATTCTGGGTACATTTTAAAGCAAAACACAAACGAAAACATTATTTTTTCAATAATTTTTAATAATTTTACTATAAATTCAACCTTAGCAAAAAACAAAATACAGCAAATAATCGTTGATTTGTCAAATTCATACTAATCAAATAATTAAAGATTAAAAACGCTAAAACCATTGTTATCATTGCATTTAAACACTAAAAATTGTCAAAAAACACAAAACATTCGTAACAATTCATTTGCATATTCGTACAACAGAACGTACATTTGTACTGCACTATGAAAAACACACATATCATAATATTATTGACACTTGTTCTACTTTTAAATTCTTGCAAAGAAGAGGTAGATTGTCTCCAATTAAAAGAAGAAAACGATTTAACCTACGTTTCAAGCGAAGCCTCTCCATTTTCAGGCACTTGCAAAGAAAACATTTATGGCATCAATAAAGAAATTGAATACCAAAACGGTAAAATAGATGGCACTTATACATCTTGGGACGAAAATGGAAACAAAACTTACGAAGATAATTTTAAAGAAGGAAAGCGTAACGGAAAATCGACTATTTGGTACAACAATGGAGAAAAATCTGAAGAAAAAAATTATGTAAATGGCAAAAAAGAAGGGAAATCTTTAAGCTGGTATCCAAAAGGACAAAAACAAAAAGAATGCAATTTTAAAGACGACAAACTTGATGGAAAACTGCAAGAATGGTATGAAAATGGTCAAAAAGAAAAAGAAACAGAATATAGTGATGGCTTAATTCATGGAAAATGGCTTACTTGGTATGAAGATGGCAATATAAAAGATAATGGCGAATATATAAAAGACAACAAAGTTGGCAAATGGAAATCATGGCACGATAATGGCAAAAAAGAATCGGAAGGAGAGTATATAAACAATGCTAAACATGGCGAATGGATTACTTGGTACGAAAATGAAAATATTAAAGAAAAAGGTACATTTGTAGAAGGTAAAAAAGAAAATGTTTGGATTACTTGGTACGAAGACAATCATAAAAAAACAATTTGCGAATATGTTGATGGTAAAAAAAACGGTAAATTTATCTCTTTTTTTAAAGATGGGAATAAAAACATTGAAGGGCAGTATGTTAACGGAGTAAAAGAGGGCAGATTTATTATTTGGAGTAAAAACAAAGAAAAACAAGTAGTTGTTTATAAAAATGGCTCTTTAAAAGATTCTGTTGAAGAAGAGGGAGTTCCTGTTTTTTAGAAAAATATAAACTGTATAAAAAAGGTGTTTTAATATCGTTAAAACACCTTTTTTATTTATACCAATTTTCCCTTACCTTCTCGTAAAATTTCAAAATTATCTTTTGTGCAATCTATTATTGTTGAAGAAATACACCCTCCAATACCACCATCAATAACAACATCTACTTTTTCATAATATTCCTCATAAATTAGTTCCGGATCAGTTATATATCCATTTAAATCTGCTGAATTGTAAATCGATGTAGTTAATATTGGATTACCCAACTCCCTTACTAATTGCAAAATTATTTCATTATCTGGAATTCTAATTCCCACAGTTTTTTTATTATTTTTAAACAATTTTGGAACTTTTCCATTAGCATTTAATATAAATGTAAAAGCACCAGGTAAATTTTGTTTCAAAACTTTAAAAACATAATTATTTATTGGCATTGTGTATTCCGATAGTTGACTTATATCTGAACAAATAAAAGAAAAATTTGCTTTTTCTATTTTAATTGATTTTATGGTAGCAATACGCTCAACAGCCTTTTGATTTGTAATGTCGCACCCAATACCATAAACAGTATCTGTAGGATAAATAATTACGCCTCCATTTTTTAAAATATCAACAATTTTCTTAATTTGTCGAGGATCTAAATTGTTATCATATAATTTTATAAACATAAAAAATGCTGTATTTAACGCAAAAAAGTCCATAAAGCCAAATTTATTACTCTATGAACTTAATTATATTTTTATGAACCAATTATTATTTATTGTTCACTCTTTTGTGATCTGCTAAAAATTGAGCTAAACCAATATCGGTTAGTGGGTGGTTCAACAATCCTTTTATTGCCGATAAAGGACAAGTAGCAACATCGGCACCAACCTCTAAACAACGTATAATATGCATTGTGTTACGTATTGATGCGGCTAATACTTGAGTTTCGTATCCATAATAATTAAAAAAATCGACAATTTGTTCAATTAATTTAATTCCATCTGTAGAATTATCGTCTAAACGACCAATAAACGGAGAAACATAAGTAGCTCCGGCTTTTGCCGCCAACAAAGCTTGTCCGGTAGAAAAAATTAATGTGCAATTTGTTCTAATATTTTTACCACTTAAATATTTTATAGCTTTAATTCCATTTTCGGTAATAGGAACTTTTACTACAATTTGAGGATGTAAGGCGGCAAGCATTTCGCCTTCTTTAATCATACCTTCGTAATCAGTGGCAATAACTTCTGCACTAACATCGCCATCAACAATTTCACAAATTGCTTTGTAATGATTTAATACATTTTCGTCTCCACTAATACCTTCTTTTGCCATTAATGATGGATTTGTTGTTACACCATCAAGTATTCCCATTGCTTGAGCCTCTTTAATTTGCTCCAAATTTGCTGTATCAATAAAAAATTTCATAGTATTTATTTTACTTTTCACAAAAATACAACTTATTAAACGAATATCAATTTAATTATTTGCATAACTTTGCTATTTTAAACACTATTTATTATGAAATTATTTTCACAAAAAACAAAACAAACTAATTTAGAAAAGCTTTTAGATTTATTTTACCACGGAAAGTACAAAGAAACTATTGAAAATGCTGAATTAATTCTTAAAAATGATTCTAAAAATTTAGATATTAAAAGAATTGCGGGCTTGGCAAATTACAAAATACGTCGTTTTGAAAATGCAGTTACTTTATTTAAAGAAATTGCCGAAACATCTAATATTACCGACGATTGGTTTAATTTATGCACTTCGGCTACACGAAATAATTTAATAGAGTTATCAGAATTTGCGTTCAATAAATTTTTCGACGAAACATCAATAAAAGGAGAAAATTCAATGTTATCTTATCCAAATGTACTATATCAATATATGATTGCACTAAAAGATATGAAGCATTATAACAAAGCTTTAGAAAAACTTATTGCACTTAAAAAATATTACGGGGGCTTACAAAAACACAACGACGATTTTCTTGGAAACCACGCCATTCCATTTATTTTCACAACATTAGTCAGTTCAAAAGAAATATTAGATAATGTTTACACATTAGAACAAATAAATAATTGGCTTGCCGATTTTGCCAAACAGGTTGATGAATATGGAAAAGAAAGCATTATTGAATTTAAACAAAAACATTATCCTCAATTAGTATAATTTTTTTTATTAATTTCGCGAAAAACATAATTTGGAAATAACCAATATAAATACGGCATTAGATAGAAAACAATTCGAGCAAATTTTTAACGAATATTTTTCTCAACTTATAAATTTCTCAAAATTTTATGTTAAAGATACAGATTCGGCTAAAGAAATAGTGCAAAACGTATTTATTAATTTGTGGCAAAAAAAAGAATCTATTGATTCTAATAAATCTATAAAATCGTATTTATTTACCTCAGTTAAAAACCGAAGTTTAAACTATATTAGAGATAACAAAAAATACAAAAGCGAATACTTAGATATTGAAATTGAAAAACACAATACTTTCTTTGAAGTAGATATTTTAACATCGAACGAATTGCAAGAAAAAATTTCAAAATCCATAAACAGTTTACCTGAAAAATGCCGAATAGTTTTTGAAATGAGCCGTTTCGAAGAATTAAAATATCAAGAAATTGCCGATAAATTACAAATATCAATAAAAACAGTAGAAAACCAAATGAGTAAAGCTCTAAAAGTATTAAGAGCCGACTTAAAAGAATACTTACCAATATTAATTTTATTTGGAATAACAATAGGGGTTAAATAAAAAAATAGTGTATTAGAATTTACAATGAGTACTGAAAACAAAAATATTGATTATATTGAGCTTATAAGTTCTTACTTATCAGGCGAATTATCTAACAACGAAATTATTGTTTTAGAAAATTGGGTGCGAGAAAATTCCGAAAATAAAGATTTATTCTTGGTATACAAAAACTCTTGGATTAGTTCCACTATAGGAAAAAATAATAATCTGAATTTAAACGACGAATTAGCCGAACTTAAATTAAAAATAAATTTTTCATTACCAGCTAAAAAACAAAAAAACATTTTCGTAAAACACACACTTCGCATTGCAGCAGTTTTAGCAATAGTATTAGCCGGTTTTGTAGCATTTAATTACTACTTAAACAAACAATATTTTATTGAATATAGCTCAGCAAACAATATTATTGAACAACAAACACCCGACGGGTCGATAATTGATTTAAATAGAAATACTACTATAATTTACAATAAAAACTCAAAAAAAATACGAGAAGTTAAACTTAAAGGGTCGGCTTTTTTCAAAGTTAAACCAAACAAAAACAAACCTTTTATTATTGAAACTCAGAACATTAAAATAACAGTTTTAGGAACTTCTTTTTTTGTTGATTCGAGAGAAAATACCAATTACATTGAAGTTGTTGTAAAAACAGGAAAAGTTTCAGTTAAAAACAACGACGGAGAAGTTATTTTATTACCTGGCGAAAAAGGTATTTTTTCAAAAAAACAAAATAAACTATATAAAACAACAAACAATAATGTTAATTTTATTTCGTGGAAAACAAAAATTATAGACTTCGACAATACAAATTTAACAGATGTTGTAAATACAATTAATATTGTTTACAATAAAAATGTAAAAATTGACAGCAAAATAAATACTGCTAATTATAAACTTACAGCAAAATTTAATAATAAATCTTTCAAATCTGTTATTGAAATAATAAAAGAAACTTTTGATTTAAAAACAATAGAAATAGACACAGAAATTATTATTTCAGAATAATTAAAAATAACTTACATTTTTTCTATAATTTAGCACTATAAATTAAACCCTAAGTAAATTAATTTTAGTGTGCGTGAAATTATCTCATTAAAGCAAGCAATTACTGTATTCCTAATAATTTCAGTAAAAATATTCTTTGCCCAAGAAGAAAAATTAGCAAAAACAATTACTGTAAATTTTACTAATTCTACACTAACGGAAATTATAAAAACTATTGAAAAAGAATCTGAAATAAATTTTTCGTACAGTAATAAAATTACAAAAATTGAGCACACCATATCATACTCGGCAAAAAAACCAACACGCGAAATTTTAAACGACATATCTCTATTATTCTCAATTAATATTGAAAGCATAGACAATCAACTTGTGGTAAAAAAACTGAGAAAAGCTGATGAGAATTTAAAGAAAAACAAAATAGAAAAATACACAATTAGTGGTTTTTTAAAAGATTTTGACACAGGCGAAAACCTTATAAATTCTACAATATTAGTTGCAGAAACAAACATTGGAACAGTTTCTAACGAATACGGTTTTTATTCATTAACACTACCAAAAGGCAATTATAAAATTGAAATTTCGTACATTGGTTTTGAAAAACAACTTTTCAATGTAACTTTAGATGAAAACAAAAAAATAAGCCGCAATTTAAAATTTAATACGGAAATATTATCGGGAGTAGATATAAACACCGATGAAGAGCAATCCTTAATTTCGAGCAACCAAATGAGTAATATTAAACTAACACCAAACGATATAAAAACATTGCCCGATTTTGTTGGAGAAGTTGGCTTAGCAAAAACATTAGAAAATATTCCCGGAATAAAAACTTATGGAGATGGTTCGGCGTTCTTTTTTACCAGAGGTGGAAACAAAGACCAAAATCTTGTATTAATTGATGAAGCACCAATTTACAATTCGGCTCATTTATTTGGCATATACTCTGTAATAATTCCCGAAACCGCTAAAGAAATTAATATTTACAAAGGCGATTTACCAGTTAATTTTGGAGATAGAATTTCATCAGTTATAGACATACGAACAAAAGAAGGCAATTTAAACAAATTTGGTTTTGGGGGCGTTGTAAATCCTTTTATTTATCGATTTTATGTTGAAATTCCAATTATAAAAGAAAAATCGTCGATATATGCATCATTTAGGCACTCAAATATAAAATGGATTTATAGCAACCAAGAATATGCTAAAACATTAGACATATATTTTGCTGATTTTACCTCGAAAATTAACTTTAAAATTAACAACAACAACCGAATTTATTACTCTATTTATTACGGAAAAGACAACCTTTCAAATAAAAATCTAAATAATGAAAAATATGGTATAGATTGGGCAAATTATGCATCAACATTACGATGGAATCATATTTTTAATAGTAAATTATTTTCAAATTTTTCAATTTATGGAAGCCAGTATAATTACAACTTTTCTTTTTACCAAACGGGTTTTAATAATTGGAACTCTTCAATAGGAAATTTAACTTTTAAAATGGACTTTACCCAATACACATCGCCAAAATTAACTTTTAAATATGGAATAACACAAAATTTTCAAATAATAAATCCTGGTAATATTAATAACAACGAGCAACTAAACATTCCGGTAATTGCACAACGCCAATCTCGCCAAAGTGTTTTTTATTTTAACAACAACTATAGTTTTAGTGATAAAATATCAGTAAATACAGGTTTTAGATTACCAATTTGGACAAATACCGGAGAAACCACAATTTATAAATTTAACGAAAATTATGAAGTTTACGACACTCTAAAAATACCATTAGGTAAATCGTATAAAAAATTTATAAATTTTAACCCACGTGCCAGTTTTAGATATGAATTAAATAAAAAATCATCAATAAAAATAAGTTTTGGCATTCAACATCAGTATTTAAATTTAATTTCTAACACAAATGGACCTCTATCGTCAATAGAAATTTGGCTTCCAAGTGATGAAAACATTAAACCTCAACGTTCTGATATTTACGCTATTGGCTATACCCGATTAATTAAAAAATCTAATTTAGATTTTATTGCTGAATTGTTTTACAAAAAAATGTACAACCAAATTGAATACACATCGCACGCAAATATATTATTAAACCCACTTTTAGAAGGCGAACTACGTTTTGGAGAAGGTTATTCTTACGGGGCTGAGTTTTTTTTGAAAAAAAATTCGAACAAATTAACCGGCTGGATAAGTTACACTTATTCAAGAGCTTTTTTACATATTAAAGATATAAACAACAACAACGAATTTCCTGCATATTACGACCAACCTCATTATTTTTCTTTTTTTGGTAATTATGAAATAAATAACCGTCTAATTTTTTCTTTAAATTGGATTTATCACACCGGAGGAGCAATAACCAGTCCTATTGGTTTTTACAAATATAATGGTAACACTGTCCCAATTTATGGCGAAAAAAACAACGACAGATTGCCAGATTATCATCGTTTAGACGTTTCGTTAAGCTATAAACTAAACAAGAAAAAAACTAAATACAATCATAGTTTGATTTTAAATGTTTACAATATATACAACAGAAGCAATGCATTAACATATAGCTATAACAGGTCGCAAGAAAGTGATGGTAGCTTTGTAATTCCTCGCGATATTGAAGGAAAAGACATTTATGTTACAACACAAACAAGTTTACTTGGCATAATACCATCTATAAGTTATAAATTTAACTTTTAATTGAAATGAAAAATATTTTTATAATACTTCTTACAATAAGCTTTTTTTCTTGCGAAAAGAAAATTGAAAAAATTTTACCCGAAGGCAATTTTAATGATATTATTATTGATGCTTTTATAACCAGTAAATACAAAAATCAAGAAATAATACTGTCCATTCCAAATAAATCGCAAAATGACACTTTAATACCCATATCGGGGGCTTTTATTTTTTTACGTGCAAATTCATTAATATATTATTTCACCGAAAGCGATAGTTTGCCAGGTCATTATTTTTCCGATTTGCCTTTTGCCGGTGTTATTGAAACAAGTTATTATTTAGAAGTTCAATATAATTCAAAAATATACTCGGCAAATACTTATATGCTTCCTGTTACTTTTTTTAATCCATTAGTTTACACTTATAACCAAACAAGTGGGTTGTACAGTGTTGATTGGGTTGCCGAGCCTTATAGTGCAGATGAAGAAGCTATGTATGAGGTGTTTATTAACCAGCCCGATTATAATGATAGTACAAACGTTCGTGCATTTTATTATACTTTCAATACTGTTGATGTTAGTCAAGCATTTGCAGCAAATCCTAAAAATGTTGTTTTTTATCCGGGTAGCACAATTATTGAAAACAAATACTCATTAACACCAGATTATGCTAAATATTTACGGGCTTTAGCATCTGAAACAATGTGGCAAGGAGGTTTGTTTTCTGAGTCTCCAAGCAATTTACCTACAAACATTAAGGGTGGTGCTTTAGGTTATTTTTCTGTTTGTGCTATTACAAGCATAAGTATTTCGGTTGATTAACGGAAAACTGTATGAAAAATTATTGGGGTATTCCAATGCACTTTCCTATCCACCTGGCATAAACTATATAAAACGCATTTATAATTTTGGCATTTAATATTTTTGTAACTTACTGATAATAAACCTATTATTTTTTTTGATGTAGTTATCCATTTAGTAAAAATAAAAAAGCAACTATCAAAACATTGATAGTTGCTTTTTTATTTCTTACAACCTAATTTACTAAAGCAAAACGTTTTACAATTACAGTATTATTTAAAATAATTTTAACAGCATAGTTTCCTTTAGCTAAGTCGCTCACATCAATAGTATTTGTAAAATCGTTTATTGTTTTCACAATTTTACCATTAACATCAACAACTTCTATTTGGTCAAAATTTGTTATTCCAGAAATATGAACAACTCCTTGTGTAGGATTAGGGTATAAATTTACATTTTTAACAATAAAGCTATTAATTCCGGTGGTAGTTGTATTAATTTCAATATCATCTACCATAAAAATAAAAGCATCGCTTGAAACACAGTTAATTCCCACATAAACTTGCTGATTGTCGTAATTTGCTAAACTGTAGGTTTTCTCAGTCCAAGTAGTAGGTGCTGTTTCATAAGTTCCGCTAGAAATAGTAGTGAACGAAGCAGGTGCATTTGTGGTAGTAGAAACGCCAATTTTAAAACGTTCTAAACCATAATCGGCTGTATGCGATTTTACCCAAACTTTAAAACTTGAGTTTGTTCCTAATTGTACTTTTGGTGAAATTAACCAATCGTTATTTGTTGTACCTTCACTAGGTATAGACGCAAAACAAGCACCAAATCTGCTTCCTCCATGAGGTGCAGGGTCTGTTTGTGCAGGGCTACAACTTGCAGGGTTAAATGCTATAAACGACATAGCTTCACCAGAATGAGTAAACGCAATTGATCCTCCCGAACCATCATCAATTCCGTAAGTTATGGTTTGGTCAACATCGTTAGTTGTCCAAGGATCGAAAGTAATAGCGAAATTAACACTAGCTTCAAAATCTAAAGTAAATGCAGTTCCAATATCAGAAACAGTAATATAACCGGTTTTTGTTTCAGAATCTGAGCCTTCGGAGTTTGTAACTGTTAGTGTAACATTGTAAGTTCCGGCAGTGTTATAAGTTATTGTAGGGTTTGTAGCTGTTGATGTACTTGGTGTTCCTCCTGCAAAAGACCAACTACGTGAGGTTATGGTATTTCCACCATTATTGCTAATGTCTGTAAAAACAACTTGTCCGCCTTCTACAATAGAAGTTGGTGTTCCTGAGAAATTTGCTATTGGTGCTCCGGTTAAAGTAGATTGAACACATTGCATTGCTGCGAGTGCATTTATTCGTCCGTGTTCTACAAAAGTTCCAACATTAACACAAGAATTGAATAAACAAGTTTCAATTTCTGTGGCAGATAAAGCGGGGTTTAAACTTCTCATTAAACCAACTAAACCGGCAGCTAATGGTGTTGCCATTGATGTTCCTTGCATAACATTATATTTGCCTGAAATTCCATAATCTGCAGGAGCATAACCAGCGGAAGCATCGGTTGCTTCGCAAGCAGTTGTACTTAATAAAGTTGCGTTTTGAGTAGAATATCCGCCCGGTGCTGCAATATCAACCCAAGTTCCGTAGTTAGAAAAATCTGAACGAGTATCTCCTTGGTCTGTAGATGCAACAGCAACAACATCGGTGTAAGCTGCAGGGTATAACAAATCGGTAACTCCGTCGTTTCCGGCAGCAGCTAAAATTACAATATTTTTTGTATCGTGCATATATGAGTACCAATCTTGTTCATTTGTACTAGAGCTTGGTCCTCCAAAAGATAATGAAAGAACTTTTATGGGTTGTGTTGCCAGCCAATTTAAACCTTCTGCTATATAGTATAAACTACCGTCGGAGTTTTTACCCGCTTTTGCTGTGTATAGTTTTATGCCACTACCAATTGATGCTATTCCTGTTGAATTATTTGTTACGGCACCAATTAAACCAGCACAATGTGTTCCGTGCGACCATTCGTAAGTATTGCTTGGTGGTGCAGAACTACCTGTTGTTTGTGTTTCTCCATCGTATGCTGTGGTAATTGCACCACTTAAATCGGGGTGTGTATTTAAAATAGAACCATCAACAATACCAACAGAAATACTTGAGTTTCCGTATGCTATATTCCATGCTCCTGATGCATTTATTACGTCTAAGTACCAATTCCAATCAACGCCACCAAGTGTACCGTAATATGGATCGTTTGGAGTTGCAAAAGTTTTGTATAGTGGAACTTTTTCTACGTTATATAAACCATCAATTCTTTGTAAGTCTAATAACAGCTCGTTAACCTTTTCTATATCAGCAAAATGAACTTTGCAAATTCTTAAAATTGATTCTTCGGTAGCATTACTAAATGGTTGATTTACTTTAGTAATATTATATTTTTTAACTAAATCGTCTAAAAAATTAAAATATTCTAATTTGTTTAAAACAGTTTGTTTTTGACCGGCATTTCCGTTTGTTATATTTGCATATAACTCGTGGTTAATTGCAAAGTAAACTTGACCATCTATATAATCTTTGTAAATAGTCTGGGCTTTTATTGTTGAAAAAAAAGCAATAACAATAAGTAATAAAATAGATTTTCTCATTTTAATGTGTTTAAATTTATAAAACTAATGACTTATTAATAAAAATTATGGTTGCATTATTAATTAAGATTTTACGGCAATAGTTTCTATTTCAACCATTGCGGCTAAAGGCAAGCCTTTTACAGCAAATGCGGCACGTGCCGGAGGGTTTGTTTGGTAATATTTACCATAAACTTCGTTCATTGAGGCAAAATTTGCCATATCGCTAAGTAAACAAGTCGATTTTATAACATCAGAAAATTTATAACCAGCCTCATTAAGAATGGCTTCTATGTTTTTCATTACTTGTTCTGTTTGTTCAACAATTCCGCCGTCAACAATTTTTCCTGTTTCTGGGTTTATTGGAATTTGTCCTGAAATAAATAACATTCCGTTTGCTTCCACAGCTTGGCTATAAGGACCAACGGCTGCGGGTGCTTTTTGTGTGTGAATAATCTTGCTCATTTAATTTAAATTTAAATTTTAATAAAATTAGACATTAAATTTAAATTAACAAGGTTTAAAAATTGAAAAAGCTATTTATTTTTCAACATTCAAACCTTGTTTGTATTGTTATTTATTTAGTAATTAATATATGAATTTTAACCCAAAAAATATAGTTCTTGGTTTAATAGGTCCATAAATATAGCCTGCATCTCGGTTTATACCATAGTCAAAATCTGACTGGTATGCTTGTAGAATATTTTGTATACCTGTTGAAATTTCCATGCTAAAAAGTTCGGAAATTTGCATTTTTTTAGTGAGTTTTAAGTTAATATCAAAAAACGATTTTGTAGAAACTAAAGTTTCATTTTCAATTAAATTACCTTCAGAATTTAAGCCACCGGCAAAGTGAGGAACAAACATTTGTCCTGTATAATTTCCCGAGAAAGAAGCTTTAAAATTATTGATAGGCTCCCAATTTATAATTAAATAGCCATAACTTGAAGGTGTTCGTAAAATTTGGTTTGATGTGCTAAGACTATCTTCTCCCCATTGTTGAGCTGAATTATATTCCGATTTTTGTAAAGTTCCGCCAATTTGAACATTAAATTTTTGTGAAGGCGCTAAATTTAGCTCAAAGTTAATTCCTTTAACCGAAGTAAGGCTATTGGTGTTTTCCCTTAAGCTTAATAGTGTTCCTAAAGTGTCTTGCATTTGGTACGAACTAACAAAAGCGTTTTTTAAATTTGTATAGAAACCTTCTAAGAGAAATTCGGTTTGTATTTTGCCAAATATTTTTGTGTAATTTAGTGATGTTGTATAACTTACCGATGTTTCCATTTTTAAATTTGTGACATTTCTATGAATTATACGCCTTGCTCCAGAAGATTCAATATGTAAATCTTCGTCGAAAACTTGCGGAGCTCTGTAACCTGTTGATGCACTAACTCTTAATTGCAAATCGTTTGTTAAATTAACTAAAATATTTGCCCTTGGGTTTAATATTTTATCATTAAAATTATTGTTAGTATTATCTTTAATTAAGTTTGTAATATTTACAATATCGTATCTTAAACCTAATAGAATATGAAATTTACCCACTTCCCAATTATTTTGAGCATAAGAGCCAATTGTATTAACAAATTGATTGGCAATTAAAGAGTTTTGTAAGTTGTTTGCACCTAATTTTGTGTCGTTAAGTTTGTCGAAAGTGTTTTCAAGACCAATAATTAATGTTGATGGAGCAAAAATAGCTTTGGCAAATTTAGAAACTAATTGAATACCACTGTTTGATGTTATTCCTTTAGTAAATCCGTAAGCATTTGGGTCTTGCATAGCTCCGTAGTAACTTTGTCGTTTTAAGTCTTGTGCCGAAGTATAAACAGAAAACTTGTGTCTAATGTCGTTAAATAAATAATGCTCGAAGGTTAAACTGCCACTATTTATATTAAAATCGACCATTTCGGTAATATCGGCTTCGTGTGCAAGCATATCTAATTTGTTTCCACCACGACGGTATTCTTTTACAGAATGATATTCTAAACCAATTCGGCTTAATTTGGTTGGTTTGTAAAATGTTTTAAATCCAACTGTTTGGTTTTCAATTTTTGTTATTTCTGAGAAAGAATCGTTATTATAGTCCCAAGCATCTCTTTCGTTTTTAACGCCATAAATGTATAATCCGGTTTTTAAATCGTCTGAAACTATTGAGCCACTAAAGTTTACAATTTTATCGTTTGCCGGAGAATTTTCATTAACTGCTACTCCAATTAAATTGTAATTTGCACCAACAGAAAAAGAGTTTAAAATAGGGTCTTTAGTAATTATATTTACTGTTCCGGCAATTGCATTTCCACCAAAAAGAGCAGAGCCACCACCACGTATAACTTCAATTCTTTCAATCATACTTGTTGGAATTTGTTCTAAACCATAAACTCCAGCTAATGAACTAAGAACAGGGCGACTATCAATTAAAATTTGAGAATATGGACCATCTAAGCCATTCATTCTTAACTGAGTAAACCCACAATTTTGACAATTGTTTTCAATTCGTAATCCCGGAGTAAAGGAAATGCCTTGAGCAAAATTTTGTGCATTTAAGGCTTCTAATTTTTTTGGCGATATTGCATTTATAATTATTGGCGATTCTTTTCTGCTTATAGCATTTCTATCGGCAGAAACTACAACTTGGTCGGTTAAAATATAATCTGGTTGCAAATCGAAAAAAAGTTCTGTGGTTTTTCCTTTTTCCATAACTACTTCTTTTTCTTGTGTTTTATACCCTAAACCACTTGCCTGAATTATTAGTTTTCCTTCAGGAATGTTTACCATCATATAATGACCTGTGGCATCGGTAGAAGCTCCTATTGTTGTTCCTTTTATTTGAATATTTATAAAAGGTATGTGCTCGTTTTCGCTTTTAACGTCGCCAAAAAGCATTGCATCTGTTTTGGTGGTTTTTTGAGAACAGGCTACAACAGTGTATAATAATAAAAATATTATTAAGGTATTTTTCATTTTCATTTATTTTATTTTTTACAAATAGCAATAGTTGTATATTGCTAATAATTAACACACTGACTGCATTTTAATTTAATACAATCTAAGATTCTGTAAAAAATAATTTGGGGGAGATAGTCCGCTACTTGAAATTAGAAAGCGATATAAAATGCTTTTATTTGTAAATGTATAATTAATTAAATTGAAAAAATTGTTATTGTTGGTTATGCTAAAAATCTCTTCAATATTCGATGTATTGTAATAGAATTTATCTAATGTAATTATCTCTTTTTGAGAATGGTTATGATTTTTATTTGTATTTTTATGGGAGTGTGTAATTACAGTACCATCGCTTAAACGATGAAAATGCGAGTTTAGTATTATACTTTCTTTTGAAAAGATAAAAGAAAACAATACAAAAAACATTAATAATATGTTGAATCTTTTTTTCAAAACTATTGCAAAGTAAATAAAATAATAGCAATAATAAAATACCTACATATTAGTAATTTTTATAACATTGTGAAAAATAAATCATACTAAATTGGTATTAATTGTTTCGGTCTGATAAAGAGATAGCAAATTTTTTAAGTTCTTCTTTTTTAGCAGATTCAACATTAATTTTTTCTAAATACAATAAAGCTTTGTTTAAAAAATAAGCTATTTTATTTTGAGTAATTATATCAATTTCTAGTTTTTTATAAATATTTGTTATTATTTCTATTTTGGTTTCTTCGGAAATGTTTTTGTTTAAAAGAGTAGAATTTAATGTTTGCAATATTTCGCCTTTGGCAATTTTTAAAGCAGAAATTAGCAAAAATGTTTTTTTATTAGAAATAATATCTCCGCCAATTTTTTTCCCAAAAACATTAAAATCGCCAAAAACATCTAAATAATCGTCTTTAATTTGAAAAGCCATTCCTACATTATAGCCATATTGGTATAAATTGTTAGCATCTTCAATTGATGAGTTAGCTGCTAATGCACCAATTTTTAAGCTTCCGGCTATTAAAACAGCAGTTTTTAGTTCAATCATTTTTAGATATTCTTGTTCTGTAACAATTTGTTGAGTTTCAAAATTCATATCAAATTGTTGACCTTCGCATACCTCTAAAGCGGTTTGAGTAAAAACTTCTAATATTTCTCTAAAATTTTCACCTTTGTATTTTAATAATTGCTTGTAAGCCTCCACCATCATAGCATCGCCAGAAAGAATTGCAGTATTATCGTTCCATTTTTGGTGAACAGTAGGTTTGTTTCTGCGAAAAAAAGCTTTGTCCATAATATCGTCGTGCAAAAGTGTGAAGTTGTGAAAAACCTCTACTCCCATTGCTGGAGGAATAACTTTTTCAAAGTCGTCGGAAAATAAATTGAAAGCCATTACACAAATCACAGGTCTTAGTCTTTTGCCACCGTTAGATAAAACATACTCAATTGGCTCATATAAACCTTTTGGCTCATTTTTATATTTGTTTTGCGAAACAATGTTTTTTACGAATTCTTGTGCTTGTTCTAAAGTAAACATATATAGCAATTTTAGGCAAAAGTAACATTATATAATTATAAAAAAAAGCCGAGTGAAAATATAACAACACTTGACTTTTGTAATCATAAAAATGTTTTATAGCAATGAGTTAGCAATGTTTTTAATTGTTCCTTTAAATATTATTGAAAATTCAAAAGCACCTTTTCCGTTTGTAAATTGCTTTAAATTGGAGGTGTTAATATCGTAAGACATATTAAAATCGATATTTTTAAAGCCTAAACCTAAAACAATTATTGCAGCATCGTTAATTCTGTAATAACCGCCGGCATTAATTTTTAAAATTTCGTTGAATTTGTAAAAGCCACGCATTCCGGCATTTATTTCATATACGTTCCGTTGATATTGAACAAAAACAGAAGGGTCTAACGATATTTTATCGTTTATTTTATACAAAGTTCCTAAGTTAAACTGATATCGGATAGGAAGTTTTGAATCTTTTGCCCCTAAAAAACTCTCTTTAGGATTTGTAATATGAAAAAATACTAATCCGGCATAAGGATTTAATTTGTGGTTTTTATCGAGCATTTTGTAATAAATGCCTAAATTAACTTCTGGCATTATTTTGTAGTCGTTAGAAATATTTTCGCCAGTAGGCAGGTCGTCGTCAAATGTATTATCCGACCATTGGTTATCGAAAACTAATTTGTTGTCTTTTATATTTTTATAAATTATACCAGCTTGTAAACCAACAGAAAGCAAATGTTTTTCGTTTGGAGTTGTAATTTGGTATGCTCCACCAACAACAAATTTGAAAACATTGTATGCTTTTGCTGCATCATCATTAAGCATATATCCACCAATTCCCCATCTAGAACGAGCATCGCCACTTGTACTAAAAGGCATATCGAACGATATTACACTTGTAGAATATTTGGTTGCTAACGAACCCCATTGGTTTCTGTATTGAGTACCTGCACGAAAATCGGAGTTTCGGAACATACCTGTTTGTGCTGGATTTAGCATTACTTCAGTGGCATTAGTTTGCGATAAATGGGGGTCTTGTGCAAATAATGTTGAACTTAAAACCAAAACTAAAACTATATTTAATATTTTCATTTTCTTAAATTTTTAAATTAATAATTATCAAAAATTAAACTTATCTTATTAGAGTAACATCGCCAGTTTTAATATATTCTTTACCGTCGGTTGTGGTAGCCGAAATAGTCCAAATATAAACCCCAATTTGTTGGTCAACGCCTTTGTAGGTGCCGTCCCATCCTTCATTTAGGTTGTTTGTGCTAAATATTTCTTGTCCCCAATTGTTATAAACTCTAAAATCTATAGTTTTAAAAGGTCCTCCGCGAGGATAAAATACGTCGTTCATTTTGTCGCCATTTGGTGTAAATGCTGTTGGCAATTTTGGTGGCAATATAACATCTCCGTTATTTATTACAATATTTGTGATTGCTGTATCAACACAACCATATATATTTGCAATAGCCTGAACAACAACATATTCGTTTGCTAAATTGTAAATATGAATTGGTCTTTGTATTGTTGAAGTTATTCCATCACCAAAACTCCATTGCCAATTATCGCTACCAGTTGATAAATCGGTAAATTCTATGATATTTCCTTCAATGTATTCATCTGCGTAAAATTCAAAACCTGCTGTTGGTTTAGGATATACTTCTATCAATTTTGTAATAGAGTCTATACAACCACTTTCGCTTTGTATTGCAAGAATTACATTGTAACTGCCACTTAATAAGTATTTGTGCGATGGGTTTTCGTAACTTGAAAAATTACCATCGTTAAATGTCCAAGTATAACTTACTGAAGTGTCGCCATTTAAATTGGAGTTATTAATAAAATGAATGCTATCGTAAACGCACTTATTTTCGAAATTAAAATTGGCATTTATAATATTTAAGAAAATGGTTTTTTCTATGGTATCGGCACAATTAATTGATGAGCCAACTATAAATATTACGGTTTGATTACCAAAGTCGGAGTAATTATGTTCAGGATCTTGTTCTGTGCTATTGTTTCCATCACCAAAATTCCAACTCCAAAAATTGTTTGCATTGCCTTGCGATGATGACCCATCGGTAAATGTAACTGTTGAACTAGCACAATTATACAAATAGCTAAAATTAGCTTCTGGTTTAGTATATACTTGTATTTGCTGAGTTAAACTTGCCGAACAACCTTGAGAGCTTACAACTGTTAATTCTACATTATATGTTCCTGAGTTTCCAAATATGTTGTTTGGGTTTTGAGCAATACTTGTATCTCCATTTCCAAAGTCCCAATACCAAGAATTTATGCTTCCGCTTGTAACTGTACTTGCATCAACAAAATTTACTTCGTCTAAAAAACATTCGGTGCTGTAAGTAAAGTTAGCTTCTGGATTTGTATATACTGTAATTTGTTTTATGATTGAGTATGAGCAACCTAAACTAGATTCTACGGTTAATTCTACCGTAAAATTTCCAACTGAAGTGTATGAGTGAGATGTGTTTTCTCCATTTCCATAAGTTCCGTCACCAAAATTCCAAGTCCAATTAATTATTGTGCCAGATGTGATTGAAGAATTATCGTTGAAAATAACGTTATTGTTTAAACAAGCTAAACTATTTGTAAAATTAGCATTTACTGGTACTGTAAAAGTTATTATTGTGGTATCTTTTACTTCGGAGCAAACTGTATTGCCTGTAGATTCTAAGTAAATGTAAACAAACCCATTAATTGTATCAGCAGAACTTGGTAAATAGTGTATGTTAAATGAGTTGTTGTTAGGTGTAAATGTTCCTGATCCGTTCGTAGTCCATAATATTCCGGCAGAATACTCAGATGAACCTCCAATTGCAACACTATCAATACCTTTGCATACTTCAATATTGGCTCCTGCATTTACTATTGGTACCTTGTTTATTAATATGGTTAAAGTATCTTCACCAGCAGTACAACCGCCATTGTTTGTGGTTGTTAAGTATAAATCTAAAGTTCCATTTATTGAATCTGAAGCACTACAAACATAGAAAGTATTTAAATCTGTTGCACTTGGAGTAAAATATCCACTTCCCGAGGTAGTCCAAATTCCTGTAGTAGTTCCTCCAGAAACAAATCCATTTATTCCAACAGTTAAATTATCGGCACAAATATTTTTATCGGTTCCGGCATACGCAAAAGTTGTATTGCCAAATGTTATGGTTATAGTATCAGTTTCAGCTAAACAAATTCCGTTATTTGTAGATTGTAAAACTAATTGAACATTACCAGATGCTATATCGGAAGCTGTAAATTGATAGGCTGTGTTTAAATCTTCATTGTCGGTAAAAGTGCCTGTTCCTAAAGTTGACCAAATTCCGGTTGTTGTAGAACCACTTATTGTTCCAAATAATTGAGTTTCTGGTGCTGTGGAACAAACTACTTGATTAATACCTGCATTAACATTTGGTGATGATGATATACCTACAATTAAAGTATCTGTAACAGCATTACAGCCACCATTGCCTGTTGTGGTTAAATAAAGCTCAATATTTCCGTTAACAATATCTCCGGCAGATGGTGTGTAAGTTACATTCATATTGGTATTGTTAGAGTTAAATGCACCTGTGCCATTTGTACTCCAAATTGCACCTGTTGAGATGGTAAAATTTCCTGAAAGCAATACTTCAGAGTTGTTTTCGCACACCAATTGGTCGACACCTGCATTCGATGTAGGAGCTGCTGTAAAGTTTATTGATAAAGCATCAAAAGCAAAATTACAAGAATTTGTTGCCGATAATACTAAAGTAACATTTCCAGTAGCTAAATCTGTAGAACTTGGTGTATATGTTGCGGTTAAGCTTGTTGGGCTTGGTAAAAAAGTTCCAGAGCCAGATGTAGCCCATTGACCTGTAGAAGCACCTCCAGAAATAGAGCCGTTAAGTTGAATAATAGCGTTGTTTGAACATAATGTTTGGTCTTGTCCTGCATTTACAACACCTGCCGGAAGTATATTAATTTCAATAGAATCTCTAACAGGATTGCAAGTACCTATTCCTGTTGCTTCTAACACAAGTATAACATGTTGGTTTACAGAATCTAAAGCACTTGCTTGATATTCTGCATCAATAGTAGTGTTGTTTGGTAAAAAAGACCCGGTTCCTGTTGATGTCCAAAGTCCAGTATTTGAAGCTCCTGTTACTGTTCCTGAAAGTTGAATATCTAAATTATCAACACAAACTGTTTGGTCTAAGCCAGCGTTTACATAAGGTGCTGGAGTTATTGTTATGGTTATTGAACTTTCTACTAAATTACATGAATTAGCTGTTAATGTAAGCACTACACTTCCGTTTGATGTATCTAAAGAACTTGGAATATATGTTGCGTTTAAAGTTGTGTTGTTAGGAAAAAACACCCCGTTGCCAGAAGTACTCCAAACTCCGGTTGTGGCACCTCCAGTTACTGTTCCATTTAACGAAACAATAGAATTATTGGCACAAACAGTTTGGTCTGTTCCTGCATTTGCAATACCTGTTGGTAAAATTGTAATAATTAAGTTGTCTGTTTCAGATAAACAAACTCCATTATTACTTGATGAGAGAGTTAAAGTTACAAAACCTGTAATTGAATCGGCAGAACTACAAACATAATCGGCATTAAGTGTATTATTGTTTGGAACAAAAAATCCGGTACCAGAACTCGACCATATTCCTGTATTTGTAATTCCAGAAACAGAGCCGTTTAAATGGGCAACCATATCGTCAACACAAACATTTTGATCTTGTCCGGCACTTACAATTGGTGAAGGATTTATTGTAATTTCAATATCATCGTTTACAGCATTACATAAACCATTTCCTGTTGAAGTTAGTGTTAATGTTATACTTCCGTTAGAAATTTCGGTTGCAGTTGGAAAATATGAAGTTGTAAGTGTATTCTCGTTAGGAGAATAAGTGCCTGTACCTCCAGTCCATGTACCACCAGAAGCTATGGTAACAATACCCGATAAATCAATTTGATTATTGTTTTCACAAACCTCAAAATCAATTCCTGCATCAACCGTAGGTGAAGGTAAGTAGTTTATTGTTACTTGGTCTTGAACTGCAATACAAGAGCCATTTCCTGTAGAGGTTAAAGTAAGTGTTACACTTCCATTGGCGATGTCTCCTGCCGAAGGTGTGTAAGTGGCATTTAATATTGAATTGTTTGGACTAAATAATCCAAGTCCACCACTCCAAACTCCTCCTGATGCTAATGTAATAGAGCCGTTTAATATTGCATTTGAATTATTTCCACAAACAGTTTGGTCTGTTCCCGCATTTACAACAGGAGCAGGGTCTATTATTATTAACATACTATCTTTTACTTCGTTACAAGAGCCATTTCCTGTAGAAGTTAAGTACAATTTAATTTGACCACTCGAAATTTCACTTACGGTTGGTGTATATGTAGCACTTAAATTTGTACTACTTGGATTATAAACTCCATTTCCTCCAGACCAAATACCTCCAGTAGCGTTTATAATATTCCCATTTAGAGTAGCGGTTGCATTATTGTAGCAAGTATGAATATCGGCACCAGCACTTACTATTGGCGAATGATTAATATTAATGCTAATTTGGTCTGAAACTGCATTGCAAGTTCCGTTTCCTGTTGTTGTTAAGGTTAAAGTTACTGTATGGGCTGCAATTTCGGCTGCTGAAGGATGGTAAATTGTATTTAAACTGTTTTCTGATGGTGTATATGTTCCTAATCCTCCACTCCAAGTTGCACCACTTGCTATTGTAATTGCACCAGATAGTACTACATCAGAATTGTTAGCACAAACAGATTGGTCTATCCCAGCAGAAGAAGTTGGGGCTGTTGTAAAAGTAAATGTAACACCGTCTTGTACTGCATTACAGGCTCCATTTCCTGTTGATGTTAAATATAGTGTAACAAATCCAGCATTTATCTCTGTTTGAGATGGTTGATAGGTTGTTGTTGGAGAATTTGCATTTCCAAAAATGCCTAAGCCACCCGACCAACTTCCTCCACCCGCATTTAAAACACTTCCGTTTAAATTAATTGTAGAATTATTGGCACAATATACTGCATCAACACCTGCATTAACAATTGGAGATGAAGAAATAGTTAAAGTCATTTGGTCGGTTTCAGCAAAACAATTTCCATTTCCTGTTGAAGTTAGTGTTAGAACGACACTTCCGTTTGAAATATCGGTAGCACTTGGCGAAAAAACAGCGAACAAATCAGCATTGTTTGGACTAAAAGCTCCAGAGCTTCCGCTCCAAACACCACCTCCTGCATTTATAATACTTCCTTGCAGTGTAACTTGAGGGTTGTTTGCACATGATGTTAAATTTGCACCAGCATTTACTATTGGTGATGGGTCTATGTTTATAGTTATTTGGTCGCTAACAGAATTACAAGAGCCATTTCCTGTTGTTGTTAAAGTTAATGTTATGGGGTTTGCATTAGTTATTTCGGTTGCGGAAGGAGTGTAAGTTGTTATTAAATTGGTAGAATTGGCAAAAGTTCCTGTTCCTCCAGACCAAACTCCTCCTGTAGCTATAGTTACCCCTCCTGTTAATGATACCGTAGAGTTGTTTTGACAAATATCATCATCAATTCCAGCATTTGCGGTAGGTGCAGAGGTAAAAGAAATAGTCATTTGGTCAGATACAGCACTACAACCATTTGTAGCATGGTTGCTTGATGTTAAAGTTAGAGTTACGCTTCCATTGCTTATTTCAGTAGCAGTTGGTGTATAATGAGCATTTAAATCGTTATTGTTTATCACAAAAGTCCCCAAACCATTAGTCCAAGTACCTGTGCTTGCACCACCACTAACGCTACCAGACAAAAGAGTTGTTCCATTATTTGCACATTTAACTTGGTCAGTTCCAGCATTAACTATAGGTGCAGGTGTAAAATGTATTATAATATCATCAGAAACAGCTAAACAAGAACCATTTCCATTAGAAGTTACTGTTAATGTAACGGAACCGTTTGCAATTTCTGGAGCCGATGGGGAATATATTGTATTTAAAGCCCCACTTCCAGGGTTATACGAACCAGAACCACCAGACCAATCGCCTCCGGTAGCTACTGTAGCTACTGCACTTAGAGTTATGTTGGCATTATTAGAACAAACAGATTGGTCTATACCAGCATTAATTGTCGGTGCAGGCGTAATTGTAACTATCATACTATCAACAACTTCGTTACACAAACCACTTCCTGTTGTTGTTAAATAAAGTTTAACACTTCCGTTTGTTTTGTCTAAAGCACTAGGCGTATATGTAGCATTTGTTAGAGTTGTATTATTGAAAGAGCCTGTTCCGGCACTAGACCACTGAATACCAGAAGCTATAGTATAACTTCCGTTTAATGAAACTATGGAATTGTTAGCACACACAGTTTGGTCTAAACCAGCATTTACGGTTGGTGCGGGCGTAAAAGAAATAGTCATTTGGTCAGATACAGCACTACAACCATTTGTTGCATGATCTGTTGTAGTTAGAGTTAATGTAACGCTACCATTTGCCATTTCTGTTGATGTAGGAGTATAGTTAGCTATTAAATGGTTGTTATCAACTACAAAAGTCCCCAAACCATTAGTCCAAGTACCTGTGCTAGCACCTCCTGTAATTGTTCCAGAAAGAGAGGTAAGTTCATTGTTTTTACATTTAACTTGGTCGGCACCGGCATTAACTATAGGTGCAGGTGTAAAATGTATTATAATATCATCAGAAACAGCTAAACAAGAACCATTTCCATTAGAAGTTACTGTTAATGTAACGGAACCGTTTGCAATTTCTGGAGCCGATGGGGAATATATTGTATTTAAAGCCCCACTTCCAGGGTTATACGAACCAGAACCACCAGACCAATCGCCTCCGGTAGCTACTGTAGCTACTGCACTTAGAGTTATGTTGGCATTATTAGAACAAACAGATTGGTCTATACCAGCATTAATTGTCGGTGCAGGCGTAATTGTAACTATCATACTGTCTACTTCAGGTGTGCAAAATCCGTTTCCGGTTGTAGTTAAATAAATTTTAATATTACCAGCACTAACATCTGCTAAGCTTGGAGTATATGTAGTGTTTAAATTTGTTGTATTTCCAAAAGTTCCAGAGCCATTTGTGCTCCATTGTCCACCTGTAGCAACTGTAACAATTCCAGAAATATTAACAATTGAGTTATTTGCACAAACAGTTTGGTCTAAACCAGCATTTACGGTTGGTGCGGGGTCGAATGTTAAAGTCATAATGTCGGAAGTAGGAAAGCAAACACCTGTAGATGTTAGTGTTAAATCAACATTGCCTGCAGTAATATCGGCAAAACTTGGGGTGTATATTGCATTAAAATTGGTGTTATCTGAGAAACTTCCCGACCCTGAAGTAGTCCAAATTCCAGTGGTAGCACCACCAGAAACAGAGCCATTTAATGTTGCAGTAGTGTTAGCACAAATAGTTTGGTCTGCACCAGCATTAGAAATAATTTCAGATACAAATTCAGAAAAATATCCATATCTACAACCACTTGCCCCACCACCATTAATTAATCCCATAGCAAAAATATTGCTTGAATTTGATAACCTACAAGCAATTCCTTGAGGAATTTGAGTTGTATTAAACGCAATAGTTGTTGCACTCCAAAGACCACCAGTGCCGGGTACTACTGCCCAAGTAGCTACATCAACTGCAGTTTGTGCAGAAGCGGGTGTAATAGTAAAATCGGCTTCGGACCCTGTTTTTATCAATAATGTTAGAACGAAACTTTCGGTAGTAGATCTAACAAAACTAACTGATTCGGAGCCTGCACAATTTAAAGGTGGCAAGAGAGCTATTCCTTCTTCGCAACCAAAACCTGTAACGTGAGTTACATATACCGGTGCAGATGATTTTAAATAAGTGTATTCCTGTCCTGTTACAGCAGAAATTTCGTATTGGTAAATTTCACCGGCAAAAAGTGTAGCTTCTGGTGTTGCATTTCCATTAATATATATTTCTGTGCCATTTTGAGTTGCTAATACAAAAAAACTTTCGTCGCCGGCTGGTTTATTGAGTTGTCCTTGAACAATAATATATTCATCACCAACAATATTTACAGGCACAATTTGGTCGCCCATTAAATCATAGCATCCCCCTGATGGATTGTGATCTGAATCGTCTTTTATTGAAATTGCAATGGGTTTGTCGGAGGTAACTACTGAGCCATAAGGGTGAGTAGAGGGCAATGTGTAATTGGCACCAGTCCAGCCTGCTGAGTATGTTTGTCCTTTGTTTAGTGTAATAGTGAATTGCTGTTGACCAGCGTGCCCATCTATTTGTCTTGCTGGATAAATTCTTACGGTTGTATTGTCTTCGGCAGCAACAATATCGAACGATGCATAAGCCTTGTCTCCAGCACCAAAGTCGTGGTTATAAAAACCACTATAATTATGTAAAGGTATGTAGAATTCAGTGCCTAAAGAATTGGCTCCTTTTAAAGCAAAAATATCGGTATTGTGAGAATTATCATATTCGTAATATGCCGAAATTTTTTCTGTAGCTTCTATATATAATCCTGTATTTAAAATAGTATTTGTGGGTTTTGTTTCCAAATGAGTTATACTACCACCTAAATAAATTTTTTGTGAAGTATTTGCCGTTAAGGTTACAGTAATATCAACACCAGCAAGGTCTGCCGGTTGCCAAATATGTACTGTTGCGTCTTGACTTAGACATGTTATGTTTATATACACGTCATTTTTTTCTGAAGCTTGGTGGTCGTCTGTTACATTTGGAGGAGCTATCCAAAATTCTGTTCCTGTTTGAGAAAACAAAGAAATAGAAAACATAATGTAAAATGAAAGTAATAATTTTAACATAGCCGTAAGTTTATAGCATTAAGTCTAATTTTACGGCAAAAAAATTAAAAAGTTTAATAAATGTTAATTTTAATACCTATTTTACGTTTAATATACAGCGTTCCAAAGATTCTAAAGTTCAATTTCAATTGGTATTAATTGCAAAGCTTTTTGGCTAATATTATAAAATACTAAGCAAATCGTTAATTTTAAATGGTTTAGACAGATAATTATCCATACCTATTTCTAAACATTTTTCTCGTTCTCCTTTTAAAGCATTTGCCGTCATTGCTATAATTCGGGTTTTTTCCAAATTATTATCTTTTTCAAGTTTTCTAATTTCAATTGTAGTCTCGTATCCATTCATTTTAGGCATTTGTATATCCATTAAAATCAAATCATATTTATTGTTTTTAAACATTTCTAATGCTTCTTCTCCATTGTTTGCTATAAACATATTGTGATTTTGTTTTTTTATTGCAAATGCCGCAACACGCTGATTTATAACATTGTCTTCTACCAATAATATATTTAATTGTTTTGATAATATTACCTGTTCCTTCTTCTTTAATATAGTAACTTCTTGTGCAACTTTAAATTTTCCTGTAAACCAAAAAACAGACCCTTCTCCAAAAACACTTTTACATCCAGCATTTCCATCCATCATTTTTGCCAATTTTTTTGAAATTGCCAAACCTAAACCTGTTCCTCCAAAATTTCGTGTTATTGAGGTATCTGCTTGAGTAAATTCGGTAAATAGTTTATTAATATGTTCTTCTTTAATTCCTATTCCAGTATCTGAAACTTCAAAACGTAAAATTGTAATATTATCTATATTTTTTTCATTTAAAACTTTAATAGCAACACTTCCTTCATTTGTAAATTTAATAGCATTATTGCAATAATTAATTAATACTTGCTTTATTCTTGTTGGGTCTCCAATAATACAAGACTCTACATCTTCTTCTATGCTAAATGAAATTTGAATATTTTTCTTTGTTGCTTTTAGCCTTAACATTTTAACTACCTCATCTACAATCTTGTGTACATCAACAACTATTTTTTCTAATTGTAACTGATTAGCTTCAATTTTTGAATAATCTAAAATATCGTTTATAATATTAAGCAAACTATTGCTTGAAATTTCAATTATCTCCAAGTATTCCCTTTCTGTTGGTTTTAAATCTGCTTCATTAAGCAAATCTATCATTCCTACAATTCCATTTAATGGAGTTCTAATTTCATGGCTCATATTTGCCAAAAACATAGATTTGTACTTTGAAGCTTCAACAGCTTTTATTTTCTCAGTTTCAGCAATTCTCGTTTGTTCAATTACTTCCTCATTCGTTACTTTTATTTCCTCATTCTGTTGCTCTAAATACTCGTTTAAAACAAGAGCATCTTCTTTGCTTTGTGTTAATTCCTTATTCAAATATTCTAAATTTAACTTTTGATCTTCTATCTTTTTATATGTTTTGTTAGTTACTTTTTTAAAAAACAATATGCCTAAAATACCTAATATGTATATTGATAAATAAATTATTAAATACAAAAAAATCAATTCTGATTTTTGATGAATTTCCACAACTGGAAAAAGTTCTAAGCTTATACCTCCTCTTATTTCGCCTAATTTATAACCTTGTTTACTATGACACTTTAAACACGACCGTTCGGCATAAACTGGAGCCATATATCTATAAATAGCTATTTTACCTTTATCGAACAATTCAAAATACGATTTAGCACCTGTTTTTTCTAAATATAACAAAGCTTTTTCCTCCCACTTATCAGGCTTATTAATTAAATTTAAAGGCTTTAAACTTGTCATTTTAAACTTTATTCCATCTTTCTTACTTGCAAGCTCAGAAATTTGTCTTGTCATATAAGCAGGATTAATTTTTGTTAATTTTAAATTATTTATAACTATTGTTTTTAATGTATCTTCCAAATAAAAATTCTCCTTTGTACTTTTTGTAACTGGAACATAAACACCATTATGTTTAGCGTTCCATTCTCGTGTAATTTGAATTTGATTAAAAAATGATTTAGCTTCTAATTCAATCGACTTATTAAAAAATTTGTTTAAATTATTATAATTCCAAACAAATATACCAATAAGCAAAACTGTCCAAATTAAAATAACGATGTAATAATATTTATTTTTCAAAATTTTATGTTTTTGGGGTGCCGAGTTGTACGCAATTTTTTTTTTATTGTTACTAGAAAAAAACTTAACAATATATTGCGAAAAACAAATAATAACAATTAATTTTATAATTCGTACAAGAAAACTATTTAATAAAAAAAACTAAAAAATAAATATATCATGGCAAATAAAATTGATAAAACTTTTGATAGCCACATCAAAAATGTAATTAAAGAAAACCTAAAATTTGAAAACGTATTTCAGTCATTAACACGAATGATACTTGGCACAAACGACAATATTGAAAAAGTTAATGTTAATGGAAAAACAACTTACGATTTTAGAGTATTTCGCCAAGGAAAAAAACATATAATTGGAATGTACGACGAAATTAACAGTTTCGTATCGTATGTAAAAGACGCTGCAGAAGGTGGTTCTTCTAAAGAAATGGCATTTGTGCTAATTGGAGAACCAGGAAACGGAAAAACTTTTTTTATTGATTACCTAAGCCAAATTTATAGAGATTTTGTGGCATTGCCAGAAAATATGAAATACACTTTTATATTTAAAAATTTAGATAAAATTGGTGGTTACGGCAGAATAACCGAGGCAGAATCGCAAACTTACGAAGACCCTATGGTTTTAGCAATGAATTTATTCCCAAACAAAGAAGATAATTTCAAATTCTTGAGAAGTTTAGGAGCTAAAGACAATCAAATTGAAAAATACTATAACAATTATCGCCCACTTGGTGCTTGCTCAGACTATATTTACAACCAAATTAGAGATTATTGTAATGGGGACATAACAAAAATTAAAGAATTTATTGAAATAACACCAATTCCAATAAGTGAATCAAGAGGAACTCTTACAGGAAAATACGCTGCAAAAGACAAAATTACATCTTCAGCCGTAGATTTACTTGGAGAAGAAAGCATAACCCGTTTATTACACATTACAGATACAAACAATCCTTATCGTTTCGATTTAAGACGTGGAGCACTTGCACGTGTTGCTGGAGGTGGAATACACTTTGCCGACGAAATATTCAAAAACAAAACCGACTTAGTGCAAGTTTATTTAGGTGTTATTCAAAACAGAACCATCGACATTGAAGGTTTTAAATGGCCTTTAGACACTCTTGTTGTTGCAACAAGTAACAATTCAGAATTTGCTCGTTTTCAAGAAGAAAAAGAACAATCTCCAATTATTGACCGTTGTAGAGTAACATATATGTCGCACAATACCAACTACATACAACAACAACTTTTAACCCAATATTCTTTAGGAAGTAAAGAAAAAACCACACTTACAAACGAAAAACTACACATCGACCCTAATTTAAATTATGCAATATCTACAGCAGTTACACTAACACGAGTACCTATTTCCGACAAGCTTACCCCAGTTGAAATAATGAAACTTTCTGCCGGAGAAGTTGCTGGTGAAAAAAGCATTAAAACACTTATTGAAATTATAGACCAACTAAACCGCGACCCAGATATTACAAAACGCTTTGGACAAAAAGGCTTAGGGCACAGAAACTTAGGTCGTGCAATTCAAATTCTATTGGAAACAAACGAAACGCAAGAAGGAAAATGCATGTATGCTGGCGATGTTTTTAAATCGTTAGAAAGCGTTATTTTAGACTACGTGCAAGACACAAACGACCGAACAAAATATCTAAACGACTTAAAAATAGCCAAAAGCCTTTATCGAAAAAACATAATGAAAACAATTTTTAATGCATATATGGACGAACCAGATGCTATTGAAAAAGACGTTCTAAATTATGTAAATATGATTATTGGAATGGACGCAAGAAATTTAGGCTCAGATAAAATTTGGACTTATAAAGACCCCCAAACCAATAAACTAATATCTATTAAAATTGACGAAAATTTCGTTGACAGCGTAGAATCTCGCTTAGGACTAAAAAGCAAAGAACAAAAACAAAGTTTTAGAACAACAATTTCTAAAATTTACGGACAAAAAATGGTTCAAGATTCTACATACAACTTTATGGATAACAACGATTTAGTTAAAGCCGTAACCGATGTTCGATTAAAATCGGATATTGCAGGAGCTGGGAGCCTTGTTGGTGCACTTTCAAACAGAACAAACGAAGAAAATCAAAAATTATATAACCGAATGATTGATACAATGATTGGAAAACTCAGTTACTGTAAAACTTGTGCACTTAAAACAATTGAATATTTCTGTACTCAAGACGATGCAAGCTAATTAACAAAATAAAACTTACTGAATGAACTCAGCAGAAATATATAAAAAGCTTAAAGAAAAAGGCATTTCAGAAGAAGAGGAACAAATAATTTTGCACGAAATAAATTTTGTTCCTTTTAAAGAAGATATTCTTAAAAACGATTTTAAAAAGTACAACGACTTGTACTACGAGAACGATTTTGAAAAAATTCTTCAAATGAAATTGCCAAAAATTACTCCTCTTTTAGCACTACAAACACTCGACGAACTTATTGATAGAGATAAACAACGCGAAAAAGACGGCTTTCCTCGTAGAATTCGCTTAGGAAAACTTATAAAACCTACTAAAGACGGCAAAGGACAAGTAATAATTGTACCTTCAACTACAGAACCTAAATTCTATCACGACAACAGAATTTCTGAAAATCCACAAGATATGGGCGAAACCGGTGGTACTGGTGAAGAAGGAGAAGGCGAAATTTTAGGCGAACAAAAAGTAAACCCTCAACAAGGCGAGGGCGAAGGTTCTGGTGCAGGCGAAGGTGGTGAAGAAAGCCACGACATTGCTCAAGAAGCTTTCGATTTAGGAAAAGTTCTTACCGAAAAATTTGAACTACCAAACCTAAAAGACAAAGGAAACAAACGCTCGCTTATTAAATACCACTACGATTTAACCGATAAAAACAAAGGTTTTGGACAATTACTAGACAAAAAAGCTACTCTTAAAAAAATTATTGAAACCAATATTCAATTAGGACGTGTTGATGATATTGACAACATAAAACCCGACAATTTTATAATTAACCCAAACGATAAAATTTTTCGCGTATTATCTAAAGAAAAATCGTTCGAATCGCAAGCTTTAGTGTTTTTCGTAAGAGATTACTCAGGCTCTATGCAAGGAGCACCTACCGAAGTTGTTACTTCTCAACACTTAATGATTTATAGCTGGTTAATGTATCAATACCAAAATAGAGTTGAAACTCGATACATTTTACACGACACAAACGCAAAAGAAGTCCCCGATTTTTACACATACTATAGGTCTCAAGTTGCAGGAGGAACACAAGTTGCACCAGCAATAGAACTTATAAACTCTATTATTGAAACCGAAAATTTATATAAAAACTATAATATTTATGTTTTTTACGGAACCGATGGCGACGACTGGGAATCTAACGGCGAAAAAATGATTGAAGCCACAAATAAACTTCTTACATACGTAAACAGATTTGGTATAACCATAGCAAAAAATTCGTGGACAACAGCTACCCAAACAACAATAGAAAAATACCTCGTAAAATCAGGACTACTTTCCGAAAAACCTAATTTAATAAAGTTAGACTCATTTCCATCAACCGATGTAAACGAAAATAGAATAATTGAAGGAATAAAAAAATTGACAGAATAATAATAAACCAATATGTATTTAATAGACCAACACGCAAAAAAAATAATGGAAGGTTGCAAAATCTTAGCTCATAAAGCAGGTTTGCAATTCGATAAGGAAACATTAGAATATATTGTTACAAACATTGATATGATTGAGCTTTCGCCAAAAGTAATGATTCCTACACTTTACGATTATTGGGTAAACGATGTTGAAGTTCTGGTTGGAAAAGGTCAATACGAAGTTTATCCTAACAATCCTTACGAAACTGTTATAAATTCACGCCCTGCAATTTCATTTTACAACGATAATAACCCAGACTGGCTAAACGTAATGATTTTTTATCACGTTTTAGGACATATCGATTTTTTTCAAAACAACATAATGTTCCAAAATACTTGGAACGACGATTTTGTTGGACAAGCTCTTGCCGACAAACGTCTTATTGCCGATTACCGCTCCACTTATGGGCGTTGGGCAGATTATATTATAGAATTTAGCCGAAGCATTGACAACCTTTCTGGCTACTTTGAAACAATGAATAAAAACAACTATCCACACGAAAAAGAAGCAGCAAGCATTGTAGATTATTATTTCAACGAATTTTTGCAAAAAATTGTAAAATCGCCAGACCACATAATGTTCAATGAATTAGGCAGATACAACGATTTATACGAAAAACATGCCGACCTAGCAAATGTTCTGTTTTTTACCGATGTGAAAAAGAAATATCCAGAATTTCAATCTCATTTCGATAAATTTTTACAAACAAAAACCACAAAAAAACCTGTAGATATTATCGAATTTATTATTAATAACTCCAAATTTTTAAACAAAGAAGAAAATATTTGGATGAAAGCCGTTATAACAGTAGTTAGAAACACTTCACTTTACTTTAACCCACAAATTCGCACAAAAATTACTAACGAAGGCTGGGCTAGCTATTGGCACGATAAACTTTTTCGTCAAGACTCCAGAATTATAGGACACGAAATTGCATTTGCAAAAACAAACGCTGCAGTTACATCAATAAGTAGAGTTGGACTAAACCCTTACGCAATTGGCTTAAGATTAATACAATACATTGAAGACAAAGCAAATAAAGGACAGCTTAACTATCAATACCAAAGAATTACAAGCCTAAACGATAAAATAAAATTCGACAAAAACACTAACGAAGGACAAAAAGCAATTTTTAATATTCGTAAAAATTTCTCCGATTTTATGCTTATAAATACTTTTGTTGACCAAGAATTTGTTGACCAACACGACCTTTTTGTTACCGGAAAACGCTATAACGAACAACGACAAACAATAGAATATTACGTGAAAAGTAGAAAAGCAGAAGACTACAAACAAATGTTGTTAAACTCGCTATACCACCCTCCAACAATAGTTGTTGATGAAGAAAAAACAACTGAAAACAATCTTTATTTAGTTCATAAATTTGAAAACAAACAACTTGTAAAAGAGTTTATTTCCGATACACTTTTAGGAATTGAATATTTATGGGGAAACCCTGTTCAACTCGAAACTACAGATATTTACGCAAAAAAAGACCCTTCGGAAAACGAAAATAAATTTGAATACAGAAGAGTTCTTTATACCATTAATAACAAGCAAGTTGCAAAACAAAACATTTAACATTTTGAGCTTTAATACCAAATAAATTTATTTTTAAACTTTTAGACCAATGGAACAAAATAAAAATACAGACCTATCGGAACTAACACAAAAACTTGTAAATAAGGGGCTTAAAATAGAAAGCTTAATTAAATTAAGCAACGAAGTTTTCAAAAAAGAAAAAAGAAATTCGCTTTCGTTTAATGAACTTTTATACGAAATAAATAAAAATCCAGAATACATTTTTCGCGATATATTTCAAATTATTTACGATTTAGTTCATCATTTTATACCAAAAGGTATTGACGAATATCCAAACACGGGAAATTCAATTGGATATATCCATTACGACAGCTCAAACCTTCTTGAAAACGATTGCGAATACCCTTTTTTTGCCGACCGTTTGTTTGTTAATAGATTTATGAAACTTATTGATGGATTTAAATCGAACATACAAAAAAACAGAATTTATTTATTTGAAGGACCTCCGGGTTCTGGGAAATCGACCTTTTTAAACAACTTCTTAAAAAAATTAGAAGACTACACAATAACCGAACAAGGTACAGTTTACAAAACAGAATGGCGTTTAGACTTTGACAAATTAAACACAAATAAAAAATTTGAGCAAACCATTTCAAACATACCAGAACTTAACTCACAATATTACGACCAAGTAAAATTAAACCAAAAAAACTCACAATTAATATTTTCGTGCCCAAACCACGATCACCCAATTTTACAAATCCCAATTGAATACCGTAAAGAATTTTTAGAAGAAATTATTGAAGACCCTAAACTTAAAAAAGAAATTTTTACAAACAAACAATACGAATGGGTTTTTAAAGAAAAAGCATGCAGTATTTGCAAAACAATACATTCAGCCTTGGTTGATGGTTTAGAAGACCCACTAGATGTGTACAGAATGTTGTACGCAAAACCTATGCTGTTTAACCGTCAATTAGGCGACGGAATTAGTGTTTTTAACCCTGGCGACAACATTGTAAGCAAAAATATTGAAAACCCAACACTTCAAGGAAAAATTAACCACTTATTCGATAAAACTTCCGTTACATACAAATTTTCACATCTTGCAAAAACAAATAATGGCGTTTACGCTTTAATGGACATTAAAGAATTTAATGCAGAAAGATTAAAAAATTTACACGGAATTATTAGCGATGGAGTTCATAAAGTAGATTTAATTGAAGAACGAATAAAATCGTTTTTTGTAGGTTTAATAAACCCTAGCGACACAATTCATTACGAAAGTATTCCATCGTTTAAAGACCGTGTTACCACAATTAAAATACCATATATTTTAGATTACAACACCGAAGTTGAAATTTATTTAAACAAATTTGGAGAAAACATTAAACGCATTTTTTTACCTCAAGTTTTAGAAAATTTTGCAAAAATTATTATTTCATCACGCATGAATTCCGAAAACTCTGAAACAAAAAAATGGATTACTAGCCCTGCAAAATATAGCAAATACGTCGATAAAAACTTACTGCTGTTAAAAATGGATATTTACACAGGCACTATACCTTCTTGGCTTATTGATGATGATGTAAAAAAACTAGACTTTACTACCAGAAAAGAAATAATAAATTCGGCTGTATTAGAAGGCGACAAAGGTTTTTCAGGAAGGAAATCGCTCACAATTTTTAACGATTTTTTGAATAAACATCAGTTTAACGACCAAAAAATTACAATGCAAATGGTTGAACAATTCTTTTTAAGCAAAGATGAGTATATTAATAAAATTCCGGAAGGTTTTCTAAAATCTATTGTAGATTTATACGACTACAATATAATGCAAGAAATTAAAGAAGCAATATATTTTTTCAATAAAGAAAAAATTGCTACTGATATAAAAGACTATTTATATGCAATTAATTTTAATTTGGGAACAGTAAAAAAATCAATTTATACCGACAACGAAATAGAAATTACAGAAGACTATTTAAAAGGTTTTGAAACAGTATTTTTAGGCGTAGCTTCTACAAAAGATAAACGAAACGAATTTAGAGAAGAAAATCAAACTATTTATATTTCACAAACCTTATCTCAAGAAATTAAACTTAAAAACAAGAATATTGAAGAAACTACACAGTTTATTGATTTATTTACTAAGTACAAAAACAAAGTAAAAGAAGGAGCTCTTGAACCTTATTATGAAAACAAAAATTTCCGTCGTGCTATTTTAGATTTTAATACAGAGCAATTTAAAACTTACGACAGAAGGCTTAACGATAATATTTCAATGCTTATTTCAAATTTAAAAAAGAAATTTAAATATTCTACTAATGGGGCTAAACAAATTTGTATTTATGCTATTGATAAAGAGTTGTTTAAGAAATACTAAAGACAAACTAAATTTGTTTTAATTTTAGATTTATCTAATTTAAAACCGGCTCGCCACCAATCTTCAATGCCTTCGCGGAGATTATATATTTTGTTGTATCCATTTCTCATTAAAAGAGCCGCAACAGTTATGCTTTCATCGCCAGTTTCTGAGTATAAAAAAATAGGCTTGTCTTTTGAATATTTATTCAACAATCCAAAAATTAAAGATATTTCTTCTATTTGTATTGCCCCTTCTATCCTACCTCGTTTATAATCTTTCAAAGGTCTGATGTCTATAAGAATAGAATTTCCGGATATTTTCTCTAAATTTTCTTTAAATTTTTCGGCAGAACAATCCTCAAATATTACTGTTTTTTCAGCAGTTTGAGTAAATGCGAAATAAAAACTAAATATTAATGCTACTGTTAAAATTAATTTCACCATTTATGTATAAATTAAATCTAAAATAAGTCCATCAGATAAAAACCAACATTCTTTGCACAAATATAAAATATTTTTTTCTGTTAAAAAACATTTTCTTTCAACTTTTTTATTAACAGCATTCATTAAATGACTAAAATATTCTTGTCCAAAATCTTTTTTTATCCGCTCTAAATCAACTCCCCATTTTGTTCGCAACTTTGTTATTAGGTATTCGTTAAACTTATCGGTTGTTGATAAAATTTCTATTTCAAAATATTTATTATTTTCTATTTCTGAAATATAGTTCTTAATATTAGAAACATTCCACTGGCGACTTTGTGTATTATATGAATGTGCCGAAGGTCCAAACCCAATATATTCTTTACCTAACCAATAATTTGAATTATGTTTAGAATATTTTCCATTTTTTGCAAAATTTGATATTTCATACTGTTCAAAACCATTGCCTTCTAAAAATTTTGTTAAGTATTTATATTGATTTTGGCTTTCAAAATCTGGCAGCTCTGCTATTTTTCCTTTTTTAAGATAATTTCCAAAAATAGTATTTGTTTCATAAGTTAAATGATACGCCGAAATGTGCTGTACATTCAATTTTAACAAGCTTTCCAATTCTTTTTTCACAAAATCGACATTACTTTTAGGCAATCCATAAATTAAATCGACACTAATATTATCAAATCCGGCTTTTTGTGCATTTTCTACCGAATTTATTGCGTTTTCCGAATTATGTCGTCTATTCATAAGAGCAAGCATCTCGTCATTAAACGACTGAATACCAATACTTATACGATTAAACCCAAGTTTAATTAATTCTTCCAAATATTGTTCCGATAAGTCGTCGGGATTAGCTTCTATAGCTAATTCAATATTTGGCGGAATATTGAAATTAAATTTTAGATGATTTAAAATTAATTCAATTTCCGAACTTTTTAATGTAGTTGGTGTTCCGCCCCCAAAATAAATTGTTTCTATAATTTTATCGGCAAGTAAATAATCTTTACGACTATTTATCTCAAAAAAAAGTGCCAGTAAAAAATTGTTAGTTAAACTTAAATTCTGTGAAGTAAAAAAATCGCAATAATAACATTTTTTTTTACAAAATGGTATATGTATATAAATGCCTGCCAATAAGACTGATATATATAAAAGCACCGCCTAAAAGAAAATATTTTTTTAGGTGATGCTTAAAATTATTTTACTCGTGAACTACAATTTCCGAAGTCAGTTCCATAGCTTTTTTATAAACTTCACTAACTCCACAATATCTATCTTCCGACAATTTAACTGCTTTTTCTAGTTTTTCTATAGGCAAATTTTTACCCCAAAACTCAAAAGTTATATGCATTTTATAAAAATGTTTTGGGTGCTCTTCGGTAAGGTCTCCATCAATTTTAACATTAAATTTATCAACCTCAACGTGCATTTTTTTAAGTATTGATATAACGTCCATTCCAGTACAACCGGCAAGTGAAACCATCATAAAGGGCTTAGGTCTAGGTCCTTTATCTTCGCCACCAACTACAGAGTCGGCATCAAGAATAATTTTATGACCATTAACTTCGGTCTCAAAACTCATATTATCTATCCAATTTACGTTTATTGTTTCTTTCATTTCAATTATTTTACAAAAATTTTTTATCTTTGCAAAGATAAATTATTTAGTATTACTAGTAAAATTTGCATTATAAAAATTTATTGTAATGAATAATAAGCCTGAATTTCCTATTTGTGAGGAATGTAAAAAAAATATATCATCAATTTTTAAAAAACTAACTATCGACCAAATGAGCGAACTTTCTTTTGAAAAAGGCTGCTCGTTCTATAAACGTGGCGATATAATTTATCATGAAGGCAACCGTCCAAGTGGCTCATACTGTGTGAGTAAAGGGATAGTAAAACTTTTCAAAACTGGTGTAGAAGGAAAAGAACAGATTATAAAATTTGCCAAAAAAGGCGATGTTATTGGGTATAGATCTGTTTTAAGTGGAGAACTTTCTTGCACTACTGCAAAAGTTATTGAAGATGCAACTTTGTGTTTTATTCCATCAACAACCTTAATGGGTTTTATTAAAACAAACTCAGACTTTTCTTTAGAGTTAATGCAAATTGCTTGTAATGAACTAGGTGTGGCTAACAATTTTATTACAGGGATTGCTCAAAAAACTGTTCGTGAACGATTAGCTGAAATCTTAATTTATTTGAAAAAAGAATTTGGGGCTGATGAAAATGGTGTTTTACAAATTTCGTTAACCCGCGAAGAATATGCTAATATTGTTGGTACAGCTACCGAATCTGTAATAAGATTATTATCAGAATTTAAAGATGACAAATATATTGAGATAGAAGGACGAAAAATTAAAATTTTACAAGAAGCCAAATTAAAAAAACTAGGTAACGTTTTTGATTAGTGAGTCCAGTATAAAAAGACCTAATAGGTTTAATTTTGAAAAATTCAACTGTTTTAATAGTCTTATTATCAGTAATGAGGTCAGTCTAAAAAATTATAAAGTTGAAAGTTTATAAAGTTAAATTATTGATAATAAGAGCTTTAATTCAAATTTACAATAATGTATAAAGTCTTGATAATTAAATACATAGCCTGTTTAATGAAAATTAAACTGACTTTTTATACCAGACTCAGTAATTATTGAAAACCTGTTAGGTCTAATCTAAAATAAAATAACCTTTTTAGGTTGCACTCATTAGTTATTTTTACTTTGTAAGTTCCAATAAATGAGTAATATTTTTTTGATTTTCTTTTGAATTTATTGATTCGTAAACCATTTCCTTTTCAATTGAAGTTAAGTGCCAACTTAGCGATATTGGTAATTTATTTCGCTGAAGTGTTATATTAATAAATTGAATATTTTTCCCGAAAGCTTCTTTAGTTACATCAACAACATTGTTATTATTGTAAACCTGAATATCAAAAACATTATTAAAAGAACTAGTAAAAGGTTCTACTATATCGTTAAAAATAGAATAATTTGGCTCTACCCTAATATCTTCTTGTTCATTAAACTGAATAAAAATAATTCCGGAAGTGTTCTCAATTATCCACGATTTAAAAATATTCATGTATTTTAACGAAGTAGATAACCCATAATTATCAACATAAGATGCATCAACAATTTTATATTTTGGTTTACCCGGAAGTGAAACTATTGGACTAATATAAGGGTATGTTGCGTTCATTCGAAGTGCTGATAAAAAACTCAAATTATCGGCATTAAAATTTTTATACAATTTTCTGAATTCCAAATTATTGTTTACCTCTTCTGTTAAGCCAGTATATATAGGTGTTACCATATATGATATATCTATTGGCGAAATTAAAATTCTTTGCCCTGTACTTAAAATACTTGGCGAGATTATTAACTCTGGAATATCTACATTTTCTTCATATTTTTTGTAAAAATGTAGTTTTCTGTTTAAAAAACCTTTTGTGTTTTTATTTAAATAATTTTCGAACTCGTAAGCCCTATCTTTTTTATAATTTGAATGTTTTGATAATGGATAAATGCTAAAAATCCAATCTTTAGTAGATAGACTCTGTAATACAGGGTTCAGAATATCTGACGATAGGTTTTTTAATATTTCTGGACTTAGAAATTTTATTGTTGTATCGTTAAGGCTTTGGCGGTATAATTCTCTAAAATATGCAATACCAATCATTCCTCCCGATGCCCCTGAAAATAATCGCATTTGTTTGGTTATTTCGCCTTTGCTTAAGCTATCTAAAATTGAAAGAGAATAATATGTCCACAACGTCATTTTTAATCCGCCACCTCCTGCATTTACAAATATTATTTTTGGTTTTTCCTTTCCTGTTTTTTGTTTCCACTTATACAATCTTGAAATTTCATTGTTGTAATCTGCAACCTTATTTTTTATGTTATACTCTTCAAAATTTAAATTTCTTTTTGTATAAGTTAAGCCATAGGCTATTTTTTCCGAGCCAATTAAATTATTTTCAGACATTATATTTATGCCATAAAAAATAATTAAAAATATTATTAGCGACCAATTTTTAAATAAAGAATGTAAAACACTGTATATAAATAGGAATTCTGAAAGAATAAGCAAAATACTTGCCGATGCCGGCAATACAAAAAATTTATTATCGACATTAAACCCTAAAATTACAAGTATTACTAATACTACAAATGAAAAAACCGATGCGTTATAATGGTTTTGTTGCAATATTTTTTGAATATACTCGTCGGTAAAATGGATATAATCTTTTGAGTATCTAATTCTAAAAGGCAAAATAAAGTACGATTGTACTTTCCACTTACTTTTATGGTCTTTTAATGTATTTCGTTCTTTCCATTTTTTATCTTTTTCTAAGGCTTTTTTTATTGGTTTTGCAATAATTTTATCACCCAAATTAGTATCAATTTTGCCATAAATTTTTACAAAAAGTTTATTTGTAGAAAAAAAATAAGAAAACGGGAAAATCAAGAAAAGTAAAAAACCAAAAATAAAACTTGCCAAATTTATGTAAATATCTGTTTTATTGTTTGTTATGTAATTTTCTTGATATATATACGAATTGATTACAACATTAATAATAAACAACAAAGGAATTATAGAATTATTAATACTAAACTTAATAAATGGGCGATACAAAGTACTTAAAAATGGGAATTTGTAGCCATTTATTATGTACGACGCCAAATGAAAAGCAGTTGTAAAAACACCAAAACTTACACCATAAATAAAGAAAGCTAAATAATTGCTGTTGTTTAAGTATTCGGGCAATAAAAGTAGCGATTTTGCACCATATTTCTGAGCAATTCCGCCGTTTATAAATCCAAAAAGTAAAACCCAAAAAAACAATAACATTTGGTTACTTTTTAAATAATTTAAAAGCAGTTGAACTGGAAAGAAATGATAAATATTATCGAAAATTCTCTTTAACATAATGTGCAATATGTGCTAAAAGTACCAATTAATATTTAAAAATTAACTGCAAATCATAAATATTGAGAAAATAAACCATAAAAATCAAAATAAATCTTAAAAAACATCACAAAAATAAAATAACATTTTTTTAAGCTGTAAGTATGTATTAACTTTGTAAAAAAACAGAATTGTAATGATAAATTTAAAAGAAGAACTAAGGTACGTTAATAAAGATAAAATTGAGGAAATATCTGAACTTACAAAAACAGATGAAACACTACTTCAAGAGTTAATAGAAGTATCTTTGGGCGAAGAAGAATATATTTCGCAACATGCCGCCCTTATAGTTAAAGAAATAGGAACAACCCGTCCAGATGACATAGAAAAGCATTTAACTCGAATTATTCCAGAATTATTGCTTATGGAAAACGACAGTCAATTAGGTAGTTTTATTGAAATGCTTTCGTTAAGCAATATAAAAGTTTATGAATTACAAAACTTTCTTGTAAAAATAATTCAAGACGAAACACGCCAAGCTTTTTTAAAAATTTATTGCATAAAATTGTTAGGTAATTTTGCTATATTAGATGAGACTAGGAAAGATGAAATAATTAATCTTATTGATAGCAATTCAAAACACTATAATACTTATTACCTTAAAAAAATTGCCACCGAATTATTAAACAATCTTAGAGGCGAAGCACCTGAAGAAAAGAAATCGGTATTTTGTTAGCAATACAATAAAGTACAAGAGCTGTTTTACATTGTAAAGCAGCTCTTGTACTTTATAAAATATTTATTTATACTAAACTTATGGAGAACAATATTTTTGCAAAAATGGAACCTTACAGCAATTCTGACGTTTCAGATGCTTTAGACAGAATTATAACAAGCGAACTTTTCCCACAACTTTGCGGATACTTATACCCACAAAAAACCGAAAAAGAAATAGCTAAATTTTTACGCTCAATAAAAACAATTTCCGAATTTCAGCAACAATTTTCTCACGATATGGTTACTAAAATTTTAAAAGCCACATCAAACGGAGTAACATATAGCGGTTTAGAAAATATTAGCGATATGCAAACAAAAGGTCATTTATTTATTGCTAATCACCGAGATATTGTTTTAGATTCTGCAATTTTTCAATGGGTGCTTTCCGAAAACAAACTACCAACAACACAAATTACTGTTGGCGATAATTTAATGACCAAACAACTTTTTATAGACTTAGCAAAGCTCAACAAAATGTTTACCCTTACTAGAGGAGGCTCCAAAATTCAGATGTATAAAAATGCAATTTTACATTCCGAATACATTAGAAATTTAATAACCAAAAAAAACGAATCGTTATGGATTGCTCAACGCGATGGCAGAACCAAAGACGGAAACGACAAAACACAACAAGGGCTAATTAAAATGCTTATAGGCACAAGAACAGACCTTATTCCATCATTAAAAGAACTAAACATAATACCGCTTTCTATTTCTTATGAATTTGAATCGTGTGCAAAAACAAAAACTATAGAAACATATATTTCTTCACACTCTGAATACCAAAAACATGAAGACGAAGATATGAACTCAATAATGGCTGGGTTTTTAACTTTTAAAGGGCAAATTCATATCAATTTTGGCAAAAATATTAATCCAATTTTAGAAGAAATTGAAAACCACAACTTGCCAAATAACGAAATTGTAGATATTGTAGTTTCAGAACTCGACAAACAAATATTTACACAATACAAACTAATGTCTAACAATTACATAGCTTTTGATATTGAAACGAATAGCAATAAATTTTCCGCAAATTACACAAACGATGAAAAACTAAAATTTAAGAATTATATCAACAATATTATTAATGATATTGAAATTAAAAATCCTGATATTGAGAAAATATTATTAGGAATATATTCTAACCCTTTAAAAAACAAAAGTTTAGACACCTAATTATTTAATGAACATACTAAAAACATCTGCAAAATTATTAATTATACTAACTACTATTTTATTTTTTTCATCGTGCTTTAAACAAATATACAAAAACAAACAAGCAAAAGATTATTCTAAAAATATAATTTACAAACCTTTTGATGCCATAATTGTTCCGGGCTACCCTTACAACGGCAAAGAATGGGACGCAATAATTAAAATGAGAGTTCTATGGGCATCTTACCTTTATAAAAACGGAATTGCAAAAAATATTATTTTTTCAGGTTCTTCGGTATATTCGCCTTACGTTGAAAGCATTGTTATGAAACAATATGCCATAAAACTTGGAGTAGATTCTACACATATTTTTACTGAAGAAAAAGCCGAGCATAGCACCGAGAACGTTTACTATTCACTAAAAATAGCCAAAACGCTCAATTTTAAAAATATAGCTCTTGCAACCGATAATTTTCAAACACGTTTAGTTAAACCATTTATAAAAAAACACAAACTAAACATTAAAATTTTACCTATAAACATAGCAATAATAGACTCGCTCGACAAAGCAAACAAAAGCATCAAAATTGCAGATTCTATTGGATTTGTAAAAGATTTTTTACCAATTACGAAAACTCAAAGTTTTTACTACAGATGGAAAGGAACGCGAGGAAAAAATATAGATTTTACAAAATAACTTAACATCAATGAGTCCGGTATAAAAAGTCAGTTTAATTTTCATTAAATAGTATATATATTTAATTATCAGGGGTTTATGTATTATTGTAAATTTGATTTAAAACTCTTATTATCAATAATTTAGCTTTACAAACTTTCAACTTTATAACTTTTTAGACTAACCTCATCAATATAATAAACATCTATTTGTTAGTAAAAAATCCACAACACAATAATTACTATTGTTTTTAATTATAATTTTACGCTAATAATTAAATTTTCGCCATAATGAAATACAAACTATTTTTAATACCAACAATAATAATTATAGCAACATCGTGCGTTTCGCCACGATTATTTAACGACGAAAAAACTCGTCGTGAAGACTCTGAAAAACAAGTTGAAGATTTAAAATTAAAAAATAAAAACTTAACAGAACAACTTAACGAACTTACAGCCAACTTTACAAAAGCAAAAGCCGAACTCGACAATAACGCATTAAAAATTAAAAGTTTCGATACAAAATATAGCGATTTAAAAGAAAAATTCGATAAACTTAACAAACAATATACAGACTTACTAAAAGATGTTGAAAGCCGAATTAAATCTGGCGATAACGAAACAAAAGCATTGCTAAAAAATATTCAGCAAATGCAAAACGATTTGCAATATAGAGAAGATAAACTAAAAGATTTAGAAGCATCGCTAAACGAAAAAAAACGAAATTTAGAACTTTTAAACGCAGAGGTTGACCAAAAAAACAAAGATTTATCAGAAAAAGAATCTAAAATAGCCGAATTACAAAGAATATTAGCCGCAAAAGACAGTGCATCTTTAGCATTAAAAAAGAAAATTTCCGCCGCTCTATTAGGTTTTGAAGGAAACGGACTATCTGTTGAACGAAAAAATGGAAAAGTTTACGTTTCAATGGACGAAACACTGTTATTTAGCACCGGTAGCGACAAAGTAAACCCACGAGGCGTTAGTGCTTTAGAAAAACTAACAGAAGTTTTAGCTAAAAACACCGAAGTAAACATTCTTGTAGAAGGGCACACCGACGACGTTGGAGAATCAGACTACAACTGGGATTTAAGCGTTAAGCGTGCCACATCGGTTGTTAAAATAATGACTAAAAACAGTGCACTTTCGCCAAAACGAATAACAGCTTCAGGACACGGCGAATTTGTACCTCTAAACGAAGGAACAACTCCAGAAATACGTGCTAAAAATCGCAGAACCGAAATTATTTTAGAACCAAAAATTGAAGAACTTCTCAATTTAATAAATAACTAAATAAGATTTTGTATTTTGTCTGAACAAACAAAAACAACTAAAGTTCTTAGAATAATTAACAGATTTAACTTAGGTGGACCTACTTTTAATGCCGCCTATTTAACAAAATATTTATCGTCTAAATTTGAAACGCTTCTAATTGGTGGCGAAAAAACACAAACCGAAGAAAGTTCAGAATTTATACTCAATCAGTTAGGCATAAAATATAAAAAAATTGAAGCAATGAGTCGTGAAATTTCTCTACTCAACGATTACAGAGCTTACAAAGAAATTAAAAAAATTATCCGCGAATTTAAGCCAGATATTGTTCACACTCACGCTTCTAAAGCTGGGCTTTTGGGGCGTTTAGCAGCAAAACACTGCGGTGTGAAAATTATTATTCATACTTTTCACGGACACGTTTTCCACTCATATTTTGGGAGTTTTAAAACTTTAATTTTTAAAACCTTAGAACGCTATTTAGCAAGTTTCTCGACCACAATTATTGCAATAAGTAAAAAACAAATGCAAGAAATTGCTATTGACCATAAAATAGCACCTGAAAAAAAATTTAAAGTAATTCCTTTAGGATTCGATTTAAGCCGATTTGAAAACATTAATAATGAAATACGAAAAAATTTTAGAGATAAATACAATATTGATGATAACTCAATAACTATTAGCATAATAGGGCGACTTGTGCCTATAAAAAACCATAAACTTTTTTTAAACTCAATTAAAGAAATTAAAAAAACACACAATAACATACGTGTTTTTATTGTAGGCGGAGGCGAACTATATCACAATTTAATTAATTACTCCAAATCATTAGGATTTTCAATCTCGGAAAACACCGAAAAAGCCGATATTAACTTTACATCGTGGGTTAAAAACACCGAAGTTGTTTACGCAGGCTCTGATATTATTGCACTTTCATCGTTAAACGAAGGAACACCCGTAAGCTTAATTGAAGCTCAAGCAAGTGGAAAACCTATAGTTTCCACAAAAGTTGGTGGCATTGAAGATATTGTTATTGATGGAAAAACAGCAGTTTTATGCAATCAAAATATTAACGATTTTACAGATGCAACACTAAAAATAATAACAAATTACAACTTTTTTTTAGAAAACTCAAAATCTAACATCAACAAAACTTCCAAAAACTTTGGTTTTGCAAGACTTGCAACAGATGTTGAAACTCTATACAAAAGCTTAATTTAGTACCAAACTGCTATCAAGTTGCTTAACTTTCTCACTTCGGTCAAAATTAAGATTGATAGCAAATCGGCATAAACTAAACCAAACCAACAAAATTAGTTTTCACTTTTTTGTTAGCGGTTTTGTATTAATTTTTAGCATTATTAAACAATGCTTTTACTGGTTCTAAACCTTTATAAGAACCTTCTTGAATTGCTTTTAAAACAGCTCCACCTCCTGTGAAAAGATAGTAATTTGGGTTATCTATTGCAGTTATATACAAACCCGGCAATAGCTGTTTTAATTCTTGCATTGTATCGCCACCACCGTAAAGTTTCATTGATTCCTTATTTTCATCGATAAGTTTATATAGCGAACTAGTGCCTTCACTAAAATGTGGTGTTAAACCCATAACTGCATTAACAAAAACAGTTTTGGCTTTATTAAAAATGTCTTTAATTTCAGGTATATCAAACGATTCTTCTGCAACATCTAAAATGTAATTAAGTTCCGTTCCCTGCTTCAAATCTTTAATATTATGTTTCCTAAACTTGCCTTCAAATTTACCTTCAAGCGTGTCTGATTCAACAATAATAGGCAGTTCAACAATTTTATTTGGATACGATTTTGCAAAATCGACAAATTCTTTAGCCAATTTTAAATCGTCGTCGCCAATGCCTTTTATTTTTATGTTGTATTTTGCACATAAATATGCATTATAAATTACACCGCCTAAAACTAAAAAATCGGCTTGTTTAATTAAAGTGTATAATGGCTCAATTTTAGTATCAAATTTCGACCCTGCAACAACTGCTATATAAGGCTGTTTGGCGTTGTAAATTCTATCAAGATTTTCCAATTCTTTTTGCATTAAAAAACCGGCATAAGAGGGTAAATAATTACTAACTGCAACCGTCGATGCGTGTGCTTGCCACGACCCAAAAGCATCGTTTACATATATATCTGCTAAACCTGCCAATTGATTTGCAAAATCGTCGGCAAATTCTTTTCGTTCTTCGCCTCTAAACCAGCGTGTATTTGGTAAATAAATACCATCTATTTCGCCTTCTTTTAATTCTTTAATTAAATGATTTACTGATGTTTCTACACCTAAATAGCCTTCCTCTGTTTGTATTTTAAAATTTGGAATCTGAAAATTTATATTTAATTTATTTTTTAAATACTCAACAATAGGTTCTACCGACGATTTAGCCGATATTTCTACAGTATTTTCTTTCTTGTTTCTTGGACGCCCAACGTGTGTCATTAAAATAATTTTTCCACCCCTTGCGTTTATATTAAAAAGTGTTCCAATTGTTGAATCAATACGATATGCATCTTGAATAATACCGTTTTTTACAACATTATGGTCAACTCTTACAAGTACAATTTTTCCTTTTAAATCAGCATTTTGAATTAATGGTAGTTCATTAGTGTTCATATCAATTTCATTTTTATTTCCACAAATTTACAACTTATAAATTAATTATAAATTATTTTATTAACTTTTCAAACTTTGAACTATTTAAACTTTTAAATATCTTTGAAAAAAAAATAGTTAATGGATAATTTTGTTGTTTCTGCCCGAAAATATAGACCCGATAACTTTAACACAGTTATTGGTCAAAGTGCTATTACCAACACTCTAAAAAACTCAATAAAAAACAACCATTTAGCTCACGCATATTTACTTTGCGGACCGCGAGGTGTTGGAAAAACTACTTGTGCTCGTATTTTTGCTAAAACAATAAATTGCCAAAATAGAACTGCCGATTTTGAAGCTTGTAATACTTGCGAATCGTGCCGTGCATTTAATGAATCGGGGTCTTACAATATTCACGAATTAGATGCTGCCTCGAATAACTCGGTTGACGGAATACGAAGCCTTATAGAACAAGTGCGAATACCACCCCAAATTGGAAAATATAGTGTTTATATTATTGATGAGGTTCACATGCTTTCTAATCAAGCGTTTAATGCATTTTTGAAAACATTAGAAGAGCCTCCGGCACACGCCATTTTTATTTTAGCAACAACAGAAAAACACAAAATAATTCCAACTATACTTTCTCGTTGTCAAGTTTTCGATTTTAATAGGATAAAAATTGCAGATATTGTTCAACATTTAGAGTATATTGCTAAAACTGAAAATATTGCCTACGAAACCGAAGCACTAAACGTTATTGCACAAAAAGCCGATGGTGGTATGCGCGATGCTTTATCGGTATTCGACCAAATTAGTAGCTTTACAGAAAATAACATAACTTACGAAAAGGTTATAGAAACACTTAATGTTTTAGACTACGAATATTACTTTAGACTAACCGACACGTTTATTACCGGAAATATAGCAAATACACTGCTTATTTACGACGAAATTTTAAATAAAGGTTTTGAAGGTAACTTTTTTATTAATGGCTTAAGTTCTCATTTACGCGACCTGCTTGTTGCTAAAGACTCAATTACAATACAACTTTTAGAAATAGGAGATAAAATAAAAGAAAACTATAAAAATACAGCTTCTAAACTAAACAATAATTTTCTTTATAAAGCATTAGACATTACAAACGAATGCGATTTATCGTTAAAAACTTCTAAAAACCAGCGATTACATATAGAAATTGCACTAATTAAATTATGCAATATAAATAACATAGAGTTTCACGAAAGTCAAAAAAAAAACTCTGAACTAGAAAATAACATAATTATAAAGCCTCAAGAAGCTAAAACTACTGTAATAAATCCTCAATCAACAGGAACGATTACATCAAAACCTATTTTTGAACAAAAGAACTCAAGCACATCAGAAGCTTCGGTTTCTATAAAATCGGCTTTTACCGAACCAACAATTTTATCCAACACACAAACAGAAACCCCAAATTACAACAAAAAAAACAACAAATTTACTTTAACCAAAGCACAAAATTATTTTAATGAATTTGTTAAAACATTAGAATTTACAAAGCCTAGAATTTATAGCATTCTAAATAATTTAGAACTAAATTTCGACGAAACTAATTTAATTTTCACAATTTCAACAAATAGCTCAACACAAAAAACAGCAATTGACGAAAACAAACTTAATATTTTATCATTTTTAAAAGAAAAATTGGAAAACGACCTTATTAAAATTGATATACAAATACTAAAAACCGACGACCCATCAGAATCGAAATACTTTACAAAACAAGAAAAATACGATTTTTTATTGCAAAAAAACAAAAACTTAGATTTACTAAAAACCGAATTTAATTTAGATTTTAACTAAAATAATAAACATAAAATTTGTACGTTTAACAACTTGTAAAAAATGAATGTAATTTTGAAAAATATAATTTTAATAATAGTACTTTTATCAGCAATAAGTAGTTATTCCCAAGATTTTACAAAAACAAAACTTACAATAAAAGCCGACCTAAGTTTCGAAAAAAACGAACTTGCAATTGCTGCAGAAGAATACAAAAAAGCCTACGACAAAACCAGCAACAAACAAGAAAAAGCTTATACAAAATTCAAAGAAGCCGAATGTTACCGATTATCAGGAAATACAAAAAAAGCTGAACCATTGTACAAAAGTGCAATCTCTCGAAAATATTGGGAGCCGAAAGCGTACTTATATTTAGCCGATATGCTAAAAGCTAACGGCAAATACGATTTAGCAAAAGAACAATACTTAGAATATAAAAAACTTGTCCCAAACGACGAACGAGCCGATATGGGAGCAGAATCGTGCGACAAAATTGTAGAATGGATGAAAATTCCTACTCGCTACAATATCAAAAATATGAAAGAACTAAACTCAAAATATAGCGATTACGCCCCTTGTTATTCAAAACCCGACTTTACCGAAATATATTTCACATCAACCCGACCAAAAGACAATTACACAAAAATAAGCACCGTAACTGGAGAATACTACACCGATATTTTTGTATCAAACGCCGATAAAATAGGAAAATGGAGCGACCCTGTTATTGTTGATGACACAATATGCTCACCATGGGACGACGGAGCTCCAACATTTGCAAGCGACTATATGACACTATATTTTACACGTTGCTTAGTTGTTAAAAATAAGCTACTTAATTGCCAAATTTATAAATCAAAAATGGATGCTCAAGGCTTATACAATAGTGTTGAAATTGTACCAATAGTTGCCGATAGTATTACCGTTGCACACCCTTCAATTTCTGCCGACGAACTTACTCTGTATTTCGTTTCCGATATGATTGGGAAAAATTTTCAAGGAGGAAAAGATATTTGGAAAGTTGAACGAAAAAATAAAACCGCCCAATGGGGTGCTCCTATAAATTTGGGACCACAAATAAATACTAAAGGAAATGAAATGTTTCCATACATTAGAGAAGACGGCAGACTATACTACTCATCAGATTATTTACCCGGAATAGGAGGTTTAGATATTTTTGTAGCATCGCCAAAAGGAACCGATAGCTGGGAAGTACAAAATATGAAATACCCAATAAACACAGCTCAAGACGATTTTGGAATTGTTTTTCAAGGAAATACCGAAAAAGGACTATTCACCTCAACCAGAATTAGTAGCACATTTATACAAGTAGAAAACGAAGACAAAAGTGCCGAAGAAATTGATATGAAAAGCAAAGGAAAAGACGATGTTTTTTATTTTGAATTGCCCGATATTGAATACACCTTAATTGGAAAAATTGCCGATGCAAACTCTGCAGACCCAATTGCAAAAACAAAAGTGCAAATAATTGGTAGCGACGGAACCGATATTATTCTCGAAACTGCCGAAAATGGTGCGTTTACATACAAATTGAAACAAAACACAGATTACATATACATTATTAGAAACCAAGGATATTTGCACGGAAAAGGCGAAGCATCAACAAAAAATTTGGCAAATAGCAAAACTTTTGAAAAAAACATAATACTTGCCCGTATAGGGGAATCAATAAAAATAGATAATATTTTCTACGATTCAGGAAAATGGGATTTACGCGACGATGCAAAAGAAAACCTTAAACAACTTATTGAAATTTTGCAAGAAAATACTAACATTGTTATAGAACTTGCATCGCATACCGATATTATTGGCGACGAAAGTGAAAATGAAATTTTATCGCAAAAACGTGCTCAATCGGTTGTTAATTTTCTTATTGAAAAAGGTATTGATAAGGAACGTTTAGTTGCAAAAGGTTATGGAGAATTAAAACCGCAAACAATAACTAAAAGAATATCAGCAACTTCGCAATTTAAAGAAAGCGACATTCTTGATGAAAACTTCATTAAAAAAATTCAGGAAAACACAAGCATAACAAAAGAAGAAATTGATAAACTAATTAACGAAGTAAACCAACTAAACAGAAGAACTGAGTTTAAAGTTATTGCTACCGATTATATTCCTGATATTGATTAATTTAGCCACACTAAAATAGTAAGCCTTTAAAGCATAATAAATATAACAATACTGAAAATATAATATCGGAATACAGAATTTTATTGAAATTTTTTGCCGTTAAAACTAAATTAACTGCAAATCTTAAAAAAAACTCCAAGAAAAAAAACAAAAATATTGCAATGCCATTTTTGTTAAATTTTTGAGCCAAATTAAAATTAAATCGAACAATTTCGGAAAAACTTCTCGACAAACCTGTGCTAGAACAAGGTTTTACAACACAAACCGATTGAATAGGGTGATTGTTTTTTTGTGCAGAAAAAATGCCGGAATAAAGAAAAATTAATCCAAATATTCCGGCAAATAAGTAATTTATTATTCTGTAATTTTTAATATAAAGTTCCTTTGTAGTTAGAACTTTCATACAAATTTATTTATTTTCAATGTCTTTATATTTTTCATCAATGTTATTAAATCTTTCCATCTGGGCTTCGTTAAATTTTGGAACTACTGTTGCAATTTTTACCGACATAGCTGTTATTTGAGTAACATACGCTACACCTGCTCCCAACGATGCTAAATCGCCTTCTTCAAGATTTTGCATTTTACTAACATATTTATCAATAGTTTGCTCGTAAACATCAATAAGTTTATCGTAATCCTCATCGGCAATATATTTATCTACTTCTTCATTTATATTGTTTAATGCAGAGTCATCTAAAACGCCATCTTTTTCAACATCGTTCATTGCATCTTTAAAAGCTTCATCGTAGTTTTCTATACCTTCTACAAAAGCATTTGCAGCAGTACTAAGAACATAATATTGCCAAGTAGCAATAGCAGTACCTAATATTGAAACCACCAATGCAGCTATAATTAAACCTTTAGCTCCATTTTTTTTGCTTGCTTGCGAAAATGCAATTGCTGTTAAAATAATTGCAATAATTCCGGGAACTAATGCATACATTCCTAAACAAGGAATAAACGAAATAATTAATGCCACCAAACCCAAAACAAAACCTGCAATTCCTAAACCCTGCCCTGCATTTGTTTTTTTATCGGATTCAAAACTGTTTTGCTCAACAGTAGGTTTTACTTCCTTTTGAGGTGCTTCTTCAATAATGTTGTTTTCTTCACTCATCGTTTTTTATTTTAATTGATTAATAATGACAAATGTAAAAATTAAATTTTAATTAATAGAATTAGTATCATAATTTTTGTTGCATTTGCGACTTGAATTTAGGAATTAATTATAAGCAACCATTTCTATTTATAATAAGTCTAAATAAAAAAATATGTAAAATGTCAACAAAGCAAAAACAAATATTAGTTAATTTAATAATACTAAGTGCGGTATTGTTATCTGGATTATTAATGTACTCATTAAAAAACCTAAAATCGGGTAAAAATAGCAATTCAAGCAAATTAGAAAATATAACTATAGAAATACATAAAGATTGCCCAAATCTAAGGTAGTAATTGTTTTTTATTACAAAATCGGCGATAAAATAACGGTTTAGTTATTTAGATTAAGTAAATATAGCTTATGATAAATAAATAATATTTCAATATTTAAAATACTTTTTTACTTTTGTTATCTTTTAAAAAAATAAAGAATGAATCAGATAAGACAAAGTTTAAGAGAAAGTAAAGTCGCTCGATGGTCGGCATTAGCTGTAGTAGCATTTACAATGCTTACAGGGTATTATTTAACAGATGTTTTAGCACCACTTTCTGGCTTGTTAGAAGGGCAATTAAGTTGGGATAGGTCAGATTTTGGTCTATTTAACAGTGCTTACGGCTGGTTTAACGTATTTCTTCTTATGCTAATTATTGGAGGTTTAATTCTCGACAAAATGGGAGTTAGATTTACAGGAATGATGGCGACAATAATTATGGTTATAGGAACCTTAATTAAATATTGGGCGGTATCTACACATTCTTTAGATGGGCAAGTTTGGACAATACTTTGGATGCAAGCAAAAGCACAAGTTTTTGTTGCAGGTTTAGGTTTTGCAATTTTTGCGGTAGGAATTGAAGTTGCCGGAATTACAGTATCAAAAATAATAGTAAAATGGTTTAAAGGTAAAGAAATGGCTTTGGCAATGGGCTTAGAAATGGCAACAGCACGTTTAGGTACAGCCTTAGCTTTAGCTACATCTGTTCCAATAGCAAAAGCAACAGGAATGACAGATGTTTCTCGTCCGGTTTTATTTGGTCTAATTATGATTGTAATAGGGCTTCTTGCTTTTGTAATGTACACTTTTATGGATAAAAAACTTGAGACATCGGAAGGTGTTACTGATGAAGTATCTGAAGAAGATGCGTTTAAAGTTAAAGACATATTCAAAATTGTAACAAATAAAGGTTGGTGGTATATAGCAATATTATGCGTATTATTTTATTCGGCAGTTTTTCCATTCTTAAAATATGCTTCAGATTTAATGGTAAATAAATTTAATGTAACAGAAGATTTAGCAGGATTAATTCCATCTATGTTGCCTTTTGGAACAATATTACTAACCCCATTTTTTGGTAGTTTATACGACAGAAAAGGAAAGGGTGCAACAATTATGATAATAGGCTCAGTACTATTAGTATTAGTTCATACATTATTTGCAGTTCCAATGTTAAATAATTGGGTGGTTAGTATAGTGTTAATACTAATTTTAGGAATAGGTTTCTCTTTAGTACCATCAGCAATGTGGCCATCGGTTCCAAAAATTATTCCCGAAAAACAACTTGGTACAGCTTACGCATTAATATTTTGGGTGCAAAACTGGGGTTTAATGGGTGTTCCTGCTCTTATAGGCTGGGTTCTAGAAGAATATTGTGTAACTGGTCAAGTTCTTAGAAATGGCATAGAAGTAAATTCGTACAATTATACTTTACCTATGCTTATTTTTGCTACGTTTGGTGTTTTAGCTTTCGTATTTGCATTTTTGTTAAAAATTGAAGATAAGAAAAAAGGATACGGCTTAGAATTACCTAATATTAAGGAATAAAAGATTTATACGGTTGT
>DYMG01000043.1 GCA_020721655.1 Paludibacter propionicigenes
TTATTTTTTTAATGGCTTATTTATTAATCGTTTAGGTCTGAAAAGTTTTTTGAAACTTTTTTGCGGAAGATGATTATAAAATAATGTTTTTTATTTATTTTTTTGGATTTATTGCACCTAAATTTATAAAAATCAAGTAGATAGCAGCCCATCTACTTGATTTTTTAATATTATAGTTCTTTAATCTTAAAATCTGATGGTATTTCAAATTTTTCGATTGCTATTGGTTCGTTTTCTAAAAATTTTTCGGCGATTAATTTCATTTTCATTGTTCCCATATTAGCATCTACTTTTAGTGGTACTCCTTTGTATAGGGAGAAAAAGCCTGTCATATTATATTTTTTATAATCTAAACTCATTTTATCACAAGTTTTTCCAGCAACATCTTCTGTACCTTCCTTTTTAAGGTTCATATCTTTTACCATTTCTTCTGATAAATTTTCAAAATCTATATTAGGCGATACTCCTTTTTGTTTTGTTGCTGTTTTCTTTTCCATATCTAAGGTATAAACATATCCATCTTTATATATTGTAACTGTATGAATTTTTATTCCCATTGTTGTCATTTCTACATCTTGAATTTCTTTTTGTCCGTAATCGTCAAAAATTAGTGTTTGTTTTGCAAGCATTCCCATTACTTCTGTTTTGTATTCTACAATACCAGATTTTATAGCGTATCTGCCTTTTGGAGCTTGTTTAGTAGAGTTATCAACCGTTTCTGTTACTATTTGCTCTATATTTGCTATTTCTGCTTCTGGTAATTTATTGTTGCATGAAAAGCTAATGAGCATTGAAGCCATTAATGATAATAATAAAAGGTTTTTTGTTTTCATTTTTCTGTTTTTTAATCATTTATACTAAATTAAACTTATAATTTTTTGCTAAGTTAAAAACTTAATTTGTTTTTTCAAATAACTGTTAACCCATTTTTTATAAACAAATAAAGCCTCAATTGAGGCTTTATTTGTTTATAAGTTTAAAATCTAAAGCATTGACGCTCCTGTTTTTTTACCTTCACCCAATTTAACTATTAACATTATTTCGTGAGAGCCGTTACTATATTTACCTATATCTGTAAAAGTTAAATCATAGGAATATCCAAAAGTAAGATTTTCTAAATCAACACCTATTAAAACAACACCTGCATCGTTTGTTCTATAAGATAATCCTGCAAAAAACTTCTCTTTATAGAGAACTTTAGCATTTACATCTGCTTGAAAAATTCCTGCTTCAATAAATTTACCCATTACTGATGGTTGCACAGTGAAATTATCGTTAATTTTATAATTGTAACCTCCAATTAAATAATAGTGCCGAACTTGATTTTCTTTGAGTTCGTCAGTGATAAAATCTACTTTTCGGTTAACTAATTGTGCAACAGACAATCCTGCGAAATAATTTTTTGTATAAAAGTATGCACCAAAAGCAGCATCGGGCACAATTAAGCGAGATGCAGAAGAATTATATAAAACGTCATCATCGGCATCTTTTAAGTCGAGTTTACTAACATCTAAATACATTTGATACAAAAGTGCAGAAAGTCCCAATGAGAGTTTCATATCATTACCTAAGTCAAATCTATAAGTATATGTTCCTTCAAAGCCTGTTTTGCTAGATGGACCGGCTGTGTAGTTATAAATTTTACCACCAACTCCCATTTCGTTGTTAATTGAAGTGTGTCCGCTAATCATTTGCATATTTGGTGCATTTGTAAAGCCTGTCCACGATTGGTGGTAACCCATTGCTATTGGCATATACTCTTTTGTTCCGGCAACACCCGGATTTATTGAGTAGTAGTTTAGCATATACTGACTAAATGCTATGTATTGTTGTGCCGAAAGTTGCGATATAGCTATAAATAAGCCTATTATTATTGATATTTTTTTCATGACTTAGTTAATTTTTGTTTCGTTAGTAGTTTCATTTTCTGATGGTCTTTCAACTTTATTAATAGGTTTTTCTGGACCTCTATTTCCAACAGATGTAATTATAGTTAAATCTCCGGTTAATGGTTTTTCTCCATTTCCTAAGTCTAAGATATAATAATATGTTGCAGCAGGAAGAACTTTTCCGTTGTTTGTTCCGTCCCATTGTTCGTAGTATCCATCGTTATCATAAACCATATTTCCCCATTGATTGAAAACTTTTACATTACATTTTGGGTATGCTTCAATACCTTCAATGTACCAAGTATCGTTTTTACCATCGCCATTTGGTGTTATTGTATTATAAACGTGTAAGCAATTATCTTTTATTGCTTTAACGGTTATACTATCTGTTGATATACAATTATTTGCATCAGTTACTGTTACAACATAGCTTCCTGCAACAATATTTTCTAAATTACTTACAGTTTCTCCTGTTTTCCACAAATAGCTGTATGGTATTGTTCCATATTTTGCAGTAATTTCAATAGCTCCATCAGTTTTTCCCAAACAACTTGCATCAACAATAGTGTTAGAAATTTCAATTCCTATTGATGGTTCAATAATTCTGTATGAACTTATTGATGAACAGTTGTTTTGGTCTGTTACTGTTAAGAAGTAATTTCCTGCAACTAAATCTATTTCAGTCGATTGAGCTCCCCCATTAGACCAACTATAATTATAAGGAGCTTGCCCGCCATTTACAAATGCTGTTAAAGTTCCGTTTGTTCCATCTTTACAAGTTACATCGGTTCCTGTTAATACTATTTGTGGTGCGTTTGTATTATTTACAACGTACGTTGCAATTTGTTGGCAAGCTTGTGCATCGGTTACTGTTACAATATAAATACCCATAGAAAGGTTGCTTAAATCATTAATTGTAGCTCCATTGCTCCAATTATATGTATAAGGTACTGTTCCTCCATTTATACTTATTGATATTGCTCCATCATTATTTCCGCAATTAGCATCAGTAACAGTTCCATTTATAACCATTTCTGAAGGTTGTGTTATAACAATAGTTGTTGATGCGTTACAGTTATTTGCATCTGTTGCTGTAACAGTGTATGTTCCTGCTGTTAAGCTATTTACAGAAGCCCCTCCTAATCCGTTAGACCATAGGTAAATTATTGGATTTACACCTCCAGAAACCTCAACAGTTGCAGTCCCATTATTTCCTCCAAAACAAGTTACATTGGTTGATAATGTTACATTTAATGAAATTCCTGCTAATTCATTAACAGTATAATTTCCAGAAATAGTACAAGCATTACCATCGGTAATTGTTACTCCGTAATTTCCAGAATATAAACCTGAAATTACATTTGTAGAACCTCCATTATTCCAAGAATAGAAATATGGCGATACGCCTCCGTTTACTTCTAAACTTATGCTTCCATCATTATTTCCACTGCAACTAACATCTGTAATTGTTTCTGAAACAATTATTTGTGTTGGTTCTGTAATTATTACAGTTTCAAAAGAGCTACAACTTGTTGCATCGGTTACTGTAATAGTGTATGTTCCTGCTATTAAACCAGATTCTGTGTCTGTATTTCCACCAGTTGACCAAACATAAGTATAAGGTGTTGTTCCTCCAGCAACAGCAACATTTGCTGAACCATCTGCCAATCCAAAACAGCTAACATTTGTTTGATTTGTAGTTAATGTTGGACCTCCTATGTTATTTATGATTACAGTTTCTATTTTCTGACATAGATTTGCATCAGTAACAGTTAAATAGTATGTTCCTGCACTTACAGATGTTATACTATTAGTTATTGATGAGATACTCCAAGTATATGAATATAATGGAACTCCACCAGTTACAGTTGCTATTGCCGACCCGTCTGTAGCACCACAATTTGCATCAGTAATATTAATTGAAACCAGTATTTCCGAAGGTTCATTAATTACTATTGTTTGAGTTGCTGTTACTAAGTTTGCATCGGTTACTGTTACAATATAAGTTCCTGCTATTAAATTATTTTCAGTTGCACTTGTTCCACCAGAAGACCAAGCATACGTAAATGGGCTTGTTCCTCCATTTACTGAGATTGTTGCCGCTCCAGTATTTTGTCCATAACAATTTACATCTGTTGTAGAAACTATATCAATTGTAAATGTACTTGGTTCTGTAATTGTATAATTTTCTACCAAAGTACAATTGTTTGCATCAGTAATAGTTACTGTGTAATTTCCAGCTGTTAAACCAGATTCAACATTTGTATTTCCTCCCGATGTCCAAGCATAATTGTATGGACTTATTCCTCCAGAAACTGTTAAAGATATTGAACCATCAGAACAGCCAACACAAGTTGCATCAACAACAGTTGAGGTTGCAACAATTTGAGAAGGTTCAGTTATATTAGCAATTATGGAAGAAGCACAATTTACGGCATCTGTAACAGTTACAACATAAGTTCCAGAAGTTAAGCCTGTTTCTGTGTCGGTTAAGCCTCCAGTTGACCATTCAAATGTATAAGGAAGAGTGCCTCCTGCACCTGAAACTGTGGCACTTCCATCATTACCACTAAAACAACTTACATCAGTTGTATTTATTGTTAAAACTGGAGCTCCAATATTATTGATAATTGCGGTTGCATTTTGCTCACAATTATTTGCATCAGTTACAGTTATTATATATGAACCAACAGATAATGAAGATATTGCATTTGTTGTTTCAGATGTACTCCACAAATAATCGTAAGGTGTTACCCCTCCGGTAACAGAAGCACTTACACTTCCGTTTGAAGCACCACAAGTTGCATCTGTTGTTGTAAAGTTTATATTTATTGTGTTTGGTTCAGAAATACTTAAAGTTTCTTCTTTGGTGCAATTATTAGCATCGGTTACTGTTACAGTATAAGTTCCTGCTATTAAATTAGATTCTGTAGCTAAAGTTCCTCCGTTTGACCATAAATATGTATAAGAAGATGTTCCTCCTGTTGTAACTAAAGTTGCAGAACCGCTAGCACCTCCATTACAAAGAGCATTAACTGTTGATATAGTGTTTGATATTAATGTTGGTTCTGTTATAACATAAGAGTTTGTGTATGTACAAGTAGCTGCATCGCTAACTGTTACATAATATGTTCCATCAGTTAATCCAGTTTCTGTAGAGCCGTTACCTCCAGAGCTCCAATTATAAGTGTATGGTGCAGTTCCTCCATTTGGTGTTAATTCTATAGTACCATTGCTACCTCCATTACAACTTACATTAGTAATACTTTGTGCAACAGAAATTGCAGATGTTTGTATTATTGAACTTGAATTTTCTGCTGTACAAGAACTTGCATCGGTAACTGTTAAGCTATAATTACCAGCAGACAACCCTGTTAATGAAGATGTTACAGCCCCTGAATTCCAGCTATATGTATATGGCGAAGTTCCACCATTTACTGAAGATGTTATTGCTCCATTAGCAATACCACAACTTGCATCTGTTGGAGTTAATGTAATTACAATTTCTGAAGGCTCTGATACTGTAAAAGTTTGAGATGTGTTACATGAATTTGCATCAGTAATAGTAACTGTGTAGTTACCTGTTTGCAATCCTGTTTCTGTAGAACCATTACCTCCTGAAATCCAGTTATAAGTATAAGGAGATGTTGCCCCACTTACATTTAATACTATAGAACCATCTGAACTTCCAAAACAAGTAGCATCGGTAATTGTTGAAGTTATTGAAAAATCTAAAGGTTGTGTTACACTATATGTTTTTATTATAGAACAACCATTAAAGTCTGTAATTGTAACAATATATGAACCTTCAACCAATCCAGTTATTGTTGCAGTATTTCCACCATTTGACCAGCTATATCCGTAAGGAGATGTTCCACCATTAACTGTAACAGCAATTGAACCGTTTAATCCACCATAACAACTAACATTTGTTATTACTGATGTTGCGGTTATTGCCACAGGTTGTGTAACAATCACTGATGTTGATGCAGCACAAGTACTTGCATCAGTAACAGTTACAGAGTATGTTCCTGCTGTTAAACCACTTATTGTTGATATTGATTGTCCTCCGCCCCATAAATATGTGTAAGGTGTTGTGCCTCCTGTTGCTGTAACAGTAGCTGTACCGTTATTTCCGCCATTACAAGAAACTGCAGTAAATGAAGTTGTTAAACTTGGACCACCAATACTACCAATTGAAACAGTTAAAGTATTTGTACAAGAATTTGCATCGGTAACAGTAACAACATAATTACCTGAATTTAAACCTGTTATTGCAGGTATTGTTTCTCCATTACTCCATAAATAATTATAAGGAGAGCTTCCTCCAGAAACTGAAACTGTTGCATCTCCATTTGCAGAGCCACAAGTAGCATCGTGGTGTGTTTCTGTAATTATTATTGCAGTAGGCTCTGTAATTGTTGCAGTATTTGTTCCTGTACATAAATTAGCATCAGTAACTGTAACCGTATAACTACCTAAACCCAAACCTGTTTCTGTTGCTAAATTTCCACCAGAAGACCAAGCATAAGAATATGAAGTAGTACCTCCCGAAACAACAGCCGTAATTTCGCCATCAGAAAGTCCGTTACAACTAACATCGGTAACATTCATTACTATTGATAATGCCGCTGGCTCTGTTATAATAACTGTTTCAGTGCTTGTACAAGAATTTGCATCGGTAATTGTGCAAGAATATGTTGCGGCAACCAATGTATTTATTGATGCGGTTGTTTGTCCACCAGTCCATAAATATGTATAAGGTGTTGTTCCTCCACTTGCTGTAACTGTTGCAGTACCATTATTTCCACCATTACAACTTACGTTTGTGCTTGTAATTGTAGTATTTAATATTGTTGGTTGTGTTATAATTTTTGCTGAAACTGAAGTGCAGCCATTAGCGTCTGTTACTGTAACACTATAAGTTCCTGCTATTAAGCTACTTATAGTCTGTGTTGTTTGTCCACCATTCCATAAATATGTATAAGGTGTTGTTCCTCCACTTGCTGTAACTGTTGCTGAACCATTATTTCCTCCATTACAACTAACGTTTGTACTTGAAATTGATGATGTTAATGCTGTGGATGGTTGTGTAATTGTAACTGTTTCAGTGCTTGTACAAGAATTTGCATCGGTAATTGTGCAAGAATATGTTGCGGCAACCAATGTATTTATTGATGCGGTTGTTTGTCCACCATTCCATAAATATGTATAAGCTGATGTACCTCCACTTGCTGTAACTGTTGCTGAGCCATTATTTCCCCCATTACAACTAACATTTGTTCCTGTTATTGTTGTTGATAATGCAGTTGCTGGCTCTGTTATAGTAACTGTTTCAGTGCTTGTACAAGAATTTGCATCGGTAATTGTGCAAGAATATGTTGCGGCAACCAATGTATTTATTGATGCGGTTGTTTGCCCACCATTCCATAAATATGTATAAGGTGTTGTTCCTCCACTTGCTGTAACTGTTGCAGAACCATTGTTTCCTCCATTACAACTAACGTTTGTACTTGAAATTGTTGTATTTAATATTGTTGGTTGTGTTATAATTTTTGATGAAACAGAAGTGCAACCATTAGCATCGGTTACTGTAACACTATATGTTCCTGCTGTTAAACCACTTATAGTTGGTGTTGTTTGTCCACCACCCCATAAATATGAATATGTTGGTGTTCCTCCTGTTGCTGTAACTGTTGCAGAACCATTATTTCCTCCATTACAACTAACATTTGCACTTGAAATTGACGATGTTAATGCCGTGGCTGGTTGCGTTACAGTGTAACTATTTACTGATGTACAAGTATTATTATCTGTAACTGTTACAGAATATGTTCCTGCTGTTAAACCACTTATAGTTGATGTTGATTGTCCACCATTCCATAAATATGTATATGTTGGTGTTCCTCCTGTGGCTGTAACTGTTGCTGAACCATTATTTCCCCCATTACAACTAACATTTGTTCCTGTTATTGTTGTTGATAATGCAGTTGCTGGCTCTGTTATAGTAACTGTTTCAGTGCTTGTACAAGAATTTGCATCGGTAATTGTGCAAGAATATGTTGCGGCAACTAATGTATTTATTGATGCGGTTGTTTGCCCACCATTCCATAAATATTCGTAAGGTAATGTGCCTCCACTTGCTGTAACTGTTGCAGAAGCATTGTTTCCGCCATTACAACTTACGTTTGTGCTTGTAATTGTAGTAGATAATGCAGTTGCTGGTTGTGTAATTGTAGCTGTAGCTGTAGCTGTACAACCATTATTATCGGTAGCTGTTACAACATAAGTTCCTGCTATTAAATTTGGAGATGTTGCTCCTGTTACAGAAGCTGGCCACAAATAAGTGTAAGGAGATGTCCCTCCTGTAGCTAAAGCCGTTGCAGAACCTGTATTATCGCCATAACAACTAACATTTGTTGTTGCACTTATACTAACAGATATTGCACTTGCCGGTTGTGTAACAACTGCGGAAGTTGTTGCAGTACAAGTGTGAGAATCAGAAACTGTAACGTTATATGTTCCGGCAGTAATACCACTTATTGTTGCTGTAGTTGCTGCGTTATTCCACAAGTAAGTATATGGCGATGTTCCACTTGCACCAATTGCTGTTGCAGAGCCTGTACCACCATAGCAACTAACATTTACAACTGTAGTTGATACTGTTGGATTTTCGTAAACAGTAATATAGTCTGTTTTTGTTTCTGTATCAGTACCAGAAGCGTTTGTTGCTGTTAAAGTTACAGTATATGTTCCGGCTGTAGAATAAACGTGAGATGGATTTTGTTGTGTTGATGTAGATAAATCACCAAAATTCCAGCTCCAAGATGTTGGACTATTTGTTGTATTATCAGTAAAATTAACAGTTTGTCCTTTACAAATAGCTGTGTTGTCTGCTATAAAATTAGCAACAGGCAAAGATGCAATAGGCAATGTTATTGATTCTGAATTTGTACAACCATTTACATCGGTAACTGTTACAGTATATGTGCCATTACAAAGATTTGAAATGGTTTGTGTTGTAAAGCCTTCTTGTGTTTTAAACGTAATAGACCAACTAACTACTGAATTTCCTCCATTACCAGTACCTGAGTCTTCTCCAACACGCAATTGCCAAGTTCCATTTGGATTTTGACTATTATGGAAATTTGTAAGAGGTTGAGAAGGTCTATAATCTCCAGCAAGAGCTGTTGTAACACCCTCAATCAATGTTGCCGCAGTCATATCGAAGCATACATTATTGTAATTATCATTAAGAGCACCATTATCTGTAGAAAGTTCTACTTGAGTTGCATCTGGAGAAATTAAATATAAATCTAAATCTTGAGCTCTATCTTGCAAAATGTTTACACAAACTCTACTAACGGCAAAATTAGTTCCGTCTAAAGTGGTTGTGTTTAAACCTGAAACAACATTATTGAAATATGTAGTAGTACCTTCGTTATAAGCACTGGTTACGCCATTAAAAGTTTGAGTTCCTTGTACTGTTACGTCCCAAACGTAAGTATATGGGCTATCTCCTGTAGGAGTTGCAGTAGCATTACCATCGCAAGCACCAGAAGAAGTTTCATTGGTTCCACTCATTGCAATAGTTGGTCCAGCAGAAACATAAATATAATCGGTTTTTGTTTCAATATTTGATCCATTACTATTTGTTACAGTTAAACTTACAGAGTAATAACCCGGCGTTGAATAACTAACTGTAGGGTTTTGTGCTGTTGATGTTGAAGGAGTTCCTCCTGGGAAAGACCAACTCCATGAAGTTGCATCGCAAAAACTTAAATCAGTAAAATTAACAGTGGCGGTTTCACAAAAAGAAGTGTTATCTGCAGTAAAATCGGACAAAGGTGCTCCAGATGTACAAATTATTGGGAATACCGCTAAGTTCCAATTACCACCCCAACTTGAAGCATCGTTGTAAGCATACCAAGTTCCTCCATCCCATCGCTCCCAAGCTGTGTTTTGTGTGTTTGAATCTGTAGCTCCTGACAATAAAGCCACTGTATCTCCAACAGCTGTTGGATTAGGTATAATAAACCCTACGTAAAATGGTGTTGTAATATTTATAGATGTTCCAAAATCAATATATGTTGAGTCGCCATTGGCTACATCATTAGCAATAGTAGTGATAGGTATTGTTGCGGTTCCAATTATTGTTCCGGGAGCTCCACCTGTTCCGGTATTGTTCCATACATTAATTGTGATATTAGTTGCAGGATTATTTACATAAACATGACCAAAATGAAACCAACATGCATTTAATTTATTGTAAGGTGCATAATTTGAAAAATATTCGGCTTTTGCATTATCGTAGTATTCATTATTTCCAGAAACGTAGCCACCTGCTGTTGTATATAAAACATGAGTACCTATAACATTGCTTAATTCTCCACAAGAGCATGAATTAGGGTCAACAACGTGTATATAAGATGTTTTAGTTTCTGTATCTGAGCCATTTGCATTTGAAGCTGTTAAGCTTACGGTGTAATAACCTGGTGTATTATAGGTAATTACTGGGTTTTGTTGTGTTGATGTGGCTGGAGTTCCTCCAGTAAATGACCACGACCAAGAAGTTGCTGTTCCACCATAAGATAAATCGGTAAAAGCAACTGTGTTTCCAGCACTTACTGTAGTTGGAGTTCCAACAAAATCGGCAACTGGAGGTAAAAATGGGTCGTAACAAGCATTTGCAAAAATGCCATTCATAAGAGTCATACTCCAAGCCGAATAATCTAACCAACTTGAGTATAGGCTGTAACCCGTATTATCAGAGCCATCGCTTTCATTGTTTGTTATTACGGCTAAAGTATCTCCCGATGTTGCATCTCCGGGTATTTCAAAACCTATAAAAAACGCACCTGAAGATGGTAGAATTACATCAGCATTAAAAGCTATATCAGAATATCCTAATGTAAAAGCATCGTTAACAATATCTGATAGAGGTACTGTTTTTGTTGCTATTTGTGTACCTGGGTTTCCAGAGCCATCATCTTTCCATACTGCAAAAGTAACGTTTGGCGATGTTCCATTAGTAGCTTGAGCCCAATAAAATCTTCCTCCGGTTAATTTATTGTATGGAGTAAAATTTTCAAATTTTTCGGCAATTGCATGGCAATTATATTCATTTGTTCCACTAACATAACCTCCGGTTGATGTGTAAACAGAAGGCGTTCCATAAAATTGAACTAATGTATCGCAAGTTAAAACTGCAGGATCTATTACTTTTATGTAGTCTTGACGAGTCATTGTTGAGTCGCCGTAAATATTATCAGCATAAAGAGAAACGTCATATAATCCTGCTGTTGGGTAGTTTATACTTCCAGCATCTTGTAATGTAGAAGTCGCAGGAGTTCCACTTTGGAAAGTCCATAGCCAGTTATCAACTTGTCCAGTTGTTAAATTTGTAAACGTAGCGTTTTGTCCTTCTAATAATGGCACTGGTCGTAAAAGTGTACTTGGGGTATTAATTACAAAATTTGTATTTGGTGGAAGTGGGGCAACCCCAAATCTCCAATTTGCTATTTTAGTTTTCTTTCCAGAGCTGTAATATTCTGTTGTAAACCAAAATGTTACATCGTCAACTGGGTCTATGCTCATTTCGGCATAATCTCCCCAACGATCGTAAGATGTTTGAGAAGCTGTTCCTACTTGAATAATTTCTTCTGCTATATCTAAAACCCCAGAAGCCGAAGCATTTTCAGTAGCCGACTGGGCAGCGTATCTAATACTTGGGTATACTGTTGTGCTTGAAACATTGTATGCAATAGATATGTTTCTTTGTCCGTCCATTGCAATACTTGGCAGCCATCTGCTATGTGCATCTGGTGCGTAAGTACCGCTTTGTCTTATAGACCAAGTTGTTCCTGTATTTTGAAGTTCGTACCAACGAACACCTGCGTGGTCTGTATTATCGACATCTACAGTATGTGCACAAACTATATTTTGTGTTGTTCCAAAGTTCCTATATTGTGCACGATACATTAATATTTGAGGAATAGCATCAACTTGTTGCGTTGTTCCGGGTTGTGAAATATTTGCCCAATCTGTACCAAAATTACTGTCGAATGCTGGAGCTGTAATTGTTTGTGTTCTTGCAAATGTAGAGTTTGCAGGAGTTACCCAATCTGCATTTAATTGATACACCCATAATTGGTCTGAACCACCCCAAGCATCATCGTTTATTGTTATAAATTGTGCTGGAGTTCCGGCAGGAGCCCAAGGTCCGTCGCAATCTAAAGGTTCTATACAATGAAATCCGCTTGCTGGTCTATTTGGATTATCAAAGGCTATCATTGTAGGACTTGCACCACCTGCAAGCATTGTAGCTCTGTCAAAAACATAAATATCATTACCTGATGTATTATTATCTGCCATATAGTAACCATCTTCCCAAATACCAAATTTTCCATAATCGGGCATATCAACAACATCAAATGACCATCTGTACCAAGCACCTGTTGGGTCGTCGGTTACAGAAACTGCTATCATTTGGTAATCGTTACTGCCACAAATAGAAAATTCGGAAGCAAACCATCGGTCTGCTTTATCGTCGTATAAAACAATAATATCGCCATCATTACATGTGGCACCTGTAACACTACCAAATAATGTATTAAAAGCAGTAGATGAAACAACTACGGCTCCTGTATTTTTATCGTAAATAGCATAACTCGAATTTACACCTTGCATAAAATGGTTTTTCCCAACTGTACCATTACAATCCGATGGATAATATGGAGATGACTGTCCCGCAAAATTTAATATTGGTGCTTTTGGTGCTTTTGGGTTGCTACCACTATTTTTTTGCCACACAGGGTCATCACCTTTTGGAAGTGCCGTAGAAGCATAAGGATAAAACCTTTCTTTTAGCTCTTCGTTTCTCTCAAATTGATTAACACCTTCTGTTACCGATTCGTTTTTTTCGAATTCGTTTGTGATAACGCTTGTTGGCTTAATGTCTCTAAGGTTTTTTGTTACCCCTAAGAATGTACCTGTTTTAATTGAAGTAGGACGTACAACTTCCTGTGAATTAGCATTATTAGCAAAAATAAATAATGCTATTAGCAAAATAAAATAATTAATCCTCATGGCTTTTTATTTTTATTAAAAACTATATTGTAAGACTTACGAAATTAAAAAAAAAACATTATAAACTAAGTTATTTTGCCTTATATTTTACTAACAATTATAAAAGCAAGATTAATTGATTGTTTTTGTATTTTATAGGTGTTTTTTGCAATTAAAGTACAATATTTATACTACACAAAACTTTTATTTGATGTAATTTGCCAAGAGTTGTTATAATTCTTTAATAATTTTGATTTACTTACGGTTTCCAAATTAATTTCATCATCAATATATTTTTTTAAAATACTAAACAATTTATTATTATCTTGCTGAACAACAAGTAGTGATGAATTTATTGCTGATTGTACGGCAATAGGTACGCCTCCACCTAATTCTGCCCAATGTCCGCTTAGGAATAAGTTTTTTACAGGTGTTTTGTAGTGAGCAACTTTTAGTTGCATATTTTTTTTTCCAGGTCTGGCACCCATAATTGTTCCATTTTTATTGCCAGTATATCTCAAATAGGTTATTGGTGTAGAGACATCGTAAAAAATAATATGCGATGTTATATCTGTTTTTAACTCATTTTCGACTCGTTTTATTAATATTTTAGCAAATTCCTCTTTATGTTTTTTATATTTCTCTCCACGTACAAAATTGTTATTTTCATCTCTATCTGTTTGCCAATAGTTGTTGTAACTAATGTCTGCTGGTATATATATATTAATAGTCCCTTTATTTTTTGGTGCTAAAGTAACATCTCTTTCTGATGGCGATATAATACTTATTGCACTTTTTAAAGGATTTCCGGTATAATGCTCATTTCTTTTAATTTTGCTAAGAGTTATAGATGTTAGTTCATCTCCAATTCCTATTTCTTTTGCCGGACAGTTTATAGCAATCGAGATAGTAGCCCCTGAATAGTATAACGTAGCTTTTTTCAGGTTTTCAATTATTTTTTGCGAAAGTTTTGTTTTTGGAATTAAATTCTCATATAGTGTTTCCGAATCAATTGTAGATATTATATATTTTGCATATATTTTATGCGTTTCTCCATTTTTTAAATATTCTAAGCCCTTTACTGTATTATTTTCCGATAAAATTTTAGTAACTGTTGATTTTAATATTATGTCATTTTCAAAATATTTTGTAACATATTGCAACCATTTTGGATATGTTTGTCCACCACCTGTTATTGGCATCTGATAATCATTAATGTAAGCCCATGCTATTGGGAACAAACAAGATAATAAGTCGTTTTCTGATGCAAATAAATTATGCAATTTTTTATCTTTAAAGAATTTATTTAAACCTTTTGTAACAGCCTCATCGCCATCATAAAGGGCGTAAGGAATCATTGGAATTATTGTTTTTAAAATTTTTAGTCCGTGTTTTATTTTTTCAAACAAACTCATACTTTCTGTAGTACGACTTAAGTTTTTAAATTCCAGACTTGTTTTTCCAATTTTATGAGCAACTTTAAAAAATTTTATTATACCTTTTTTTTCATTTGGAAAATCGTTAATTAATTGCTCTTTAAGTAAATTTGGATTATTTGTAAGCAAATAATTAGTTTCTGAGTTTTTAAACCTATGTATGTTTGGCATTGAAACAGTTTTCGGATAATCTGTTCCAATTAATTTAAATATTTTTGTAACCAAACCATTTTCACCACATTGGTTTAGCCAATGTATTGAAGTGTCAAAAACAAACTCTCCACGCTTAAAACCTTGCAAATATCCACCAATTACAGGTTCTTTTTCTACAACGCAACAAGAATATCCGAACTTACTTAGCAGAGCGGAGTTGGTTAACCCACTAATTCCGGCACCAATAATAATTACATCGTAATTATCTTTCATCTATTTTTACATTGTAAATGAATAGTAAAGCACAATTGAATAGCTAATGCCAAATATCATTATTATTTTTAAAAATGTGCTTGTGAGGTGAAAATTTTCGGGTGTTTTATCTAAAAAAGTTTTTACAGCAATATATGCAAGAGGCAAAACAAGTGCTATAGTTATATACCAAAATGATGTTTCACCTAAATCGAAAACAATTTGAGTGTAGAATAGTGTGGCTATTGTTATAATTATAAAAATAACTGCTACAATTTTTGCAAAAGTTACACCTAAAGCTACCGGAATTGTATTTTTTTTATATGTTTTATCGCCTTCAACATCTTCAATATCTTTAATTACTTCCCTAATAACAGTAGTTAAAAACGCAAAAATTCCGAAAGCTAAAACGAAATAAAACAAAGGCATAAAATCTACATTATTTTGAACAAGAATATCTCTATATTTTTCGGTAAGCAATGGTATTTCGAACAAAACAACAAGCATAGGCACAATTCCTGTTAAAAAAGCCACAACAAGATTACCAAAAAAAGGCATCATTTTATATGTTGAAGAATAAAACCAAAGCAAGCCTGCTGCAAGCACAAAAATTGTTATAAAAATAAAATTTTCGGCGTAGTACGAAACAATACCACCAATAGTAATTCCAAAAACAGTGAAATAATTATATGCTTTGTACATTTTTTGAGCACATGGGGACTCCCCTTCCGGATATTTTTCAGGATTATTTTTAGCATCTATTTTTAAATCCTCAAAATCGTTAATTAAATATCCACCAGCAGCAATAAGTATAACAGAAAACACTAAGCCAAAAAATAGCAAACCATTTAATTGAATATCAAAATTATTATATTTCAAAAACGGATAAACAACACCATACCTCATTGCATACATTACAAATGCAATAATCAATAAATTTGGGTATCTAATATGCGTAAGAAATTTTTTCATTTTATAAATTTTATAGACAAAAGTAAATTAATTATCAAAAACAAAAATTAAAATTAAAAATATAAATTAATTTTGTTATTTTTAACGGCGTAATGATAATTTGTTAAATTAAAAAATGCAAATTTAAATTTACAATATATAATATTCATTATAAACTAATTACAATAATAATATTTGTTTAAACAATATATTTACAAATATAAAATACGAAATAATAAATAAATAAATATATAAATATGAAAATTTTAGTTTGCATAAGCCACGTACCCGATACGACTGCTAAAATCAGTTTTACAGATGAAGGCACAACTTATAATAAAAACAATATTCAATTTATTATAAGTCCGTACGAAGAATTGGCTTTAACAAGAGCCTTAGAGCTAACAGAAACACAAGGCGGAACAATAACAGTAATTAATGTTGGAGAAGCAGAAACAGAGCCAACCCTTAGAAAAGCATTAGCAATGGGTGCAACCGATGCCATTAGAGTAAATGCCAAACCAACCGATGCATTTTTTGTAGCAAAACAAATTGCAGAAATAGCCAAACAAGAAAATTACGACGTTATACTTACCGGAAAAGAATCTATTGATTACAATGGCGGACAAGTTGGTGAAATGTTAGCAGAATTATTAGATATTCCATCAATAACAAGTGTTTCTCACATTAGTTTTTCTAACGAAAAAGCAGAGCTACAACGAGAGATGGACGGAGGATACGAAAAACTTGAATGTAACTTTCCATTCGTTGCCAGCGGACAAAAAGGCATTGCCCCAGAAGCTAAAATACCTGCAATGCGAGGCATAATGATGGCTCGTCAGAAACCATTAAAAGTTGTAGAGCCAACAGAGGTTAATAATTTAACAGAAGTTAAAATACATACTTTACCACAACCAAAAGGAGCTTGTGTTATGGTTTCACCAGACAACGCAAAAGAATTAATAAGACTATTACACGAAGAAGCAAAAGCTCTTTAATTTATTCATCATTAAAAAAACGAAAAATGTCAGTATTAGTATATACAGAAAATTGGGGCGGAAAATTTAAGAAACTATCTTTTGAATTAGTTTCGTACGCCAACGAAATAGCAAAAATGTATGGAACAAACCTTGTAACTATTTCAATAGGAAATGTTTCAAACGAAGAATTGACCACTTTAGGCAACTATGGAGCATCAAAAATATATTCAATAACCGATGCAAAATTCAATAATTTAAGCTCTCAAGCTTACACAAAAGCAATAAGCCAAGTTGCAAAAAAAGAGAGTGCAAACTTAATTATTTTTGCAAATACTTACACCACAAGAGCCGTTGCACCTCGCGTTTCTATAAGAATGGAAGCAGGTTTAGTTCCCGGTTGCATAGCTTTACCAAAACAAACCGAGCCACTAATTATAACAAAAAAAGCATATTCAGGAAAATCTTTTGCCGATGTTGAAGTGAAAACACCAGTGAAAATTATAACTCTAAACCAAAATTCATTCAAACTTATTGAAGCAAAAACAACAGTTAGCATTGAAGTTTTCAACCCAGAAGTTTCTGATAAAGACTTTATTGCAAAATCAATAGAACTACAAAAAGCATCAGACAAACTCGACGTTACCGATGCAGAAATATTAGTTTCCGGAGGACGAGGCTTAAAATCGGCAGACAAAATTGGTATTATTGATGAGATGGCAAAAGCAATTGGAGCAAACTGCACAACAGCCTGCACAAAACCGGTTTCCGATTTAGATTGGCGACCACACTTTGAACACGTTGGACAAACAGGCAAAGTTGTAGCCCCAAACCTTTATTTTGCGTTAGGAATTTCAGGTGCAATTCAACATTTAGCCGGCATAAACTCATCAAAATTTATTGTTGCTGTTAATACAGACAAAGACGCACCAATTTTTGAAGCTGCAGATTATGGTATTGTGGGTGATGTTTTTGAAGTAATACCTAAACTAATTGAAGCAATTAAAGAGTTGAAATAATATATGAGTCCGGTATAAAAAGTCATAAATTCAATGATTTTCAACTTTTCACCCCTGTCCCCTAAAGGGGAAGTCGTTGAAAATCATTGAATTATCAAAAGTCCCCTTTATGGGATTTAGAGGTAGAATGACTTTTTATACTGCACTCATATATAAAAGATGAAATTTTAAATATTATATCTAAAAACATAAAATGAAAACATAAAATGAATAGGGTGGAATTAGAAGTTTTAGGACTTTCATACAGTCAATCTCAAGCAGGTTCGTATGCACTTATTTTAACCGATGAAGTAAACAATTATCGTTTACCAATTATTATAGGTGCATTCGAAGCTCAAGCAATTGCTATTGAAATTGAAAATCTAAAGCCTCCACGCCCTTTAACTCACGATTTGTTTTATAATTTTGCCACAATTTATAATATTATTTTAAAAGAAATCGAAATTTACAAATTAGAAGAAGGTATATTTTATTCTGTATTAGTATTTTACGATGGCAAAAGCACCGTACGAATTGATGCTCGAACATCAGATGCGGTAGCCTTAGCACTACGCTTTAAAGCACCTATCTACACAACCGAAGAAATTTTAAACAAAGCCGGAATAATTTTCGACGATGAAAAATTAAAATCTGCACAACCCAAAAAAACCAACAACGATTTAAGTTCAAAATCAATAGGCGAACTTCAAGAGCTTTTAAGCCAAGCAATAGAAAACGAAGAGTACGAAAAAGCCTCGAAAATACGCGACGAACTATCCAATAGAAAATAAATAACTACACCAAAAACAATGAGCATAAAATTAAGATTAATAATAATGAATTTTCTCCAATTTTTTATTTGGGGCTCGTGGTTAATTACAGTTGGCGGATACTGGTTTCAGACAAAACATTGGTCAGGTACAGAATTTGGTGCAATTTTTTCCACTATGGGAATAGCATCACTTTTTATGCCAGCAATTACAGGAATTATAGCCGATAGATGGATTAACGCAGAAAAACTTTTAGGAATATTACACATTTTAGGTTCAATTGTTTTACTGCTAATTCCTACAGTAAACTCGCCAAGTATGTTTTTTTGGGTAATGCTACTAAATATGATTTTTTATATGCCAACCATATCATTATCAATAACAGTAGCTTATTCTACACTTAAACAAAAAAACATTGACGTAATAAAAGAATACCCACCAATTCGTGTTTATGGAACAATAGGTTTTATAATTGCAATGTGGACTGTTAGTCTTCTAAAGTTCGAAACCTCAGCACTACAATTTTACATAGCATCTGGAGCATCAATAATATTAGGGCTTTATGCCTTTACACTACCAAAATGTGCAACCAACAAATCTGAAGTAGAAAAATCAATTATAAATTCTTTAGGATTAAACGCATTTTCACTATTCAAAAACAAAAAAATGGCATTGTTTTTTGTTTTTTCAATGCTTTTAGGAGCTTCTTTACAACTAACAAACGCTTACGGCGATACATTTATTCACGATTTCGCTAAAATACCTGCATTTAAAGACCTTATAGCTGTAAAATACCCAGCAATAATAATGTCTATATCGCAAATTTCTGAAACATTATTTATTTTGGCAATTCCATTTTTCTTAAAACACTTTGGCATAAAAAAAGTGATGATTATGAGTATGTTAGCGTGGGTTCTTCGATTTGGTTTGTTTAGTTACGGAGACCCTGCCGATGGTTTGTGGATGATAATTCTTTCTTGCATTGTTTATGGAATGGCTTTCGATTTCTTTAATATTTCAGGCTCATTATTCGTTGAAACACAAAGCAATCCAAGCAATAGAGCAAGTTCGCAAGGCTTATTTATGATGATGACAAACGGATTTGGTGCAATTTTAGGAAGTTGGTCGAGCGGAATTATTATAGATACTTTCTTTAAAGCTAATAACGGCGATTTTATTTGGAAAAATATTTGGCTAACATTTGCATTATACTCTTTAGTTGTAGCTCTATTATTTTTAGTGCTTTTTAAGCACAAACACAACCCAAAAGAAATTGGCAACATAACTCACTAACAGTAAATTCTATTTTAATGTTGTTAGAAAAACTAAAAAGCTACAATATAATTTTAGCCTCAAAATCACCTAGAAGACAAGAATTACTTAATGGTTTAGGCGTAACTTTTAGTTTATCGCAAACTATTGACATTGCTGAAGAATTTCCTGAAAATTTAAAAAACGAAGAAATACCTATTTTTTTATCTAAATTAAAATCAAGCCATTACATAAACAAACTTTCTGAAAATGATATTTTAATAACTGCCGACACAATTGTTTCTATAAATGGGAAAACGTTAAATAAACCGGCTAACGAGAACGAAGCTTTTGAAATGTTAAATTTATTGTCGGGGAAATTACATAAAGTTTTTACAGGCGTAACAATAGCTTCGTTAAAAAAAACAATTTCATTTTTTTCGAAAACCGAAGTTATGTTTAAAAATCTAACAAAAACAGAAATAGACTTCTACATAACTAACTACAAGCCCTACGACAAAGCCGGAGCATACGGTATTCAAGAATGGATTGGGTATATTGGTGTTTCAAAAATTAATGGTTCTTATTTCAATGTTATGGGATTGCCAACAGAACAACTTTTTACCGAATTATCTAATTTTGTAGATTAATTATCATAATTTTTGTAACCACTCGGAATTTCAAAAACTGATGTTTCTAAAGGTTTGTTAATTATTTTTACAACCTGTAATTTCATTCTTGTATCTCTAAGCGATGAGCGTTCAACAGAAAGTATAGGAAAGTAGCCGTTCAAATTTTTTATCTGTAGAAAATACCGCGAATGTTTTTCAGATCGGTTCCAAAGTTTAAGAAAATCGTCGAAAAAGTAGAAATTACCTTGTGTTACCCAATAAGTAATTTCAGTATTTTCTTTTTGATTTTTCACCCTCCATTGCTCGCAATCGTAGCCTTCTATTTTTTTACTATTATGTGTATTTTGTATTATACTATAATCGACATCTTGGCTCTTAACATAAGGCTTTACATCAACATCTTTATACATTCTTAGCGATGGTTTAAGTGCAATAATAGTTTGAGCTTTTAAATTAAAAAGCATTGCATCAGCCCCATCGCAGTCGGCACAATCTTCATTAATTTCTATTTTAATATTGTTTCCTTTAACGTAATATGTATAATAAATTGTGTCGCTAAAAGTTTCTTGAACAAATTTTATTATACCCTCAAAAGGTGCATTTTTTGCATTAACTTTACTAGTATTTTTCTTATTTATATTAGGTTGTGCACTTACAACAAGGGTTGAAAGCGACATTAATAAAAATGCAATTATATAGCTAATTCTCAACATCATAATATTTGAACGATACAAATTTCTAACATTTTTTTAATATTATTGTGCAATTAAAAAAATATTTTTTTAATCTTTGATAAAGATATAAAAACAAATGGCAAATCACAACGATTTAGGAATTAAAGGGGAAAAAAAAGCAACTTTTTTTTTAGAGCAAAATGGGTACTCCATTTTAGAACATAATTGGAGATACCATAAAAACGAAATTGACATAATCGCAAAAAAAGGACAATACATTGTGGTTGTGGAAGTTAAAACACGAAGCACCGATTATTTCGACGAAATAACACAGGTTGTTTCTAACAAACAAAAGCGTTTTTTAATAGAGGCTATTAACAATTACATAGAAGAAAAAAATATTAATTTAGAAGTGCGTTTCGATATTATTTTTATTGTTGACAATAAAATTGAGCATTTCGAAAATGCTTTTAATCCTTTTGATTTTGTATAATTTATTGTATAAGTAATGGCAAGTAAAGTGCTAAATATCAAGCTTTGTAGCCCGCTTAAACTTTATTTCGGTTTGCCAGAAAATTACTACGCAATCTGCCTCTAATCATACAATTTGCCATTGTGAGTCAGCTTAGAAAACAGAAACATCAAAAATAATTTGAAATTTAGTTTCTAAATTTGGAAACATTATTTATCTTTGTAAAGTTTAACAAGACAATATTGAATGAAATATTTTGAGACACGATTTTTAGAAGAGACTGATAAGTTCATTGCCAGACTTGATTCAAAGACCGTCAAGAAAATCTTTTACAATATTGACCTTGCTGAACAGACAAATG
>DYMG01000044.1 GCA_020721655.1 Paludibacter propionicigenes
TTCAAATTTACAATAATACATAAAGTCTTTATAACTAAATACATAGCCTATTTAATGAAAATTAAACTGACTTTTTATACCGGACTCTTTAGTATAAATGAAAAAAAGGAGTGCTAAAAAATAGCTACTCCTTTTTTATAATTATAAAAATTATTTTTTGGCAAAACTACTAAGTCTTTTTGGTGCCGAATTTAAAACTTCTTTTGGAACACCATCAGCAAACATTTTAAAATTTTCGATATATCGAGATGCTAAAGCGTCGTATTTTTTCCAATATTCATCTTTGTTTCCCCAAGCATTAGATGGTTCAAAAACATCGTTAGGTACATTTGGACAAGTTTCTGGAATTAAATAGCCAAAAAGTTTATCTTTTCGAAATTTAACTTTATCGAGTTCACCATTTAATGCAGCATTTAGCATATTTCTGGTATGTTTTATGGAAATTCGCTTACCAACTCCAAATTTACCACCAACCCAGCCTGTATTAACAAGCCAAATGTTTGCTTGAGATTTTAGTGCTTTTTTTCTCAACAAATCGGCATAAAAATATGGGTGATGAACCATAAAAGGAGCACCAAAACAGGCACTAAAAGTAATTTCTGGTTCAATTCCTAAACCCAATTCTGTTCCTCCAATTTTAGAAGTATATCCGCTAATAAAGTGATAAATAGCTTGATTCATATCTAATTTAGCAATTGGTGGCATAACACCTTGTGCATCGGCAGTTAGAAAAATAATATTTTTTGGTTGCGAATCTACTCTTTTTTCTTTTACAGCATTAGGAATAAACTCTAAAGGGTATGACACACGAGTGTTTTCGGTTAAACTATCATCATCTAAATCTAATTGTCGAGAAGGAACATCAAAAACTACGTTTTCTAAAATAGTTCCAAACATGTGAGTACAAGCGTGAATTTCTGGTTCGGCTTCTTCTGATAGTCGAATTGCTTTTGCATAACAGCCTGCTTCGTAGTTAAAAACTCCACTATCGTTCCATCCGTGTTCGTCATCGCCAATTAGTTTTCTGGTTGGGTCGGCAGAAAGAGTTGTTTTTCCCGTTCCCGATAATCCAAAGAATAGTGCCACATCGTTTTTATCGCCTACGTTTGCCGAGCAATGCATAGACATAGTATCTTGCAAAGGCATTAAATAATTCATAATAGTGAACACCGATTTTTTAATTTCGCCGGCATATTCGGTACCTATAATAATAGCTAATTTTTGGGCAAAATTTATTACAATTGCTGTTTCACTTCTTGTACCATCAATACGTGGGTCGGCTTTAAAGCGAGGCGAAACCATAACTGTAAAATCTGGAACAAATTCTTTAAGTTTTGCAAAATCTTTTTCAACTATTAGCATATTTCTAACGAAATGCGAACACCAAGCTTTGTCGGAAATTACTCGCAAAGGTAGTTGTAAGTCTTTATCGGCACCTGCGTAAACATCTTGTACAAATAATTCTTCGCCTTGCCAAAATGCTTGAAGACGAGCAAAAAGTCCGTTAAATTTTTCCGAAGTCATTGGGCGGTTGTACTCTCCCCAATCTATTAAATTTTCTGATGTTTCTTCTTTTACAAAGTATTTATCGCTGGCTGCACGTGCAGTCCATTTGCCTGTATTTACTTGCAGTGCTCCTCCGTTTACCAGTTTGCCTTCGCCTCTAAATACGGCTTCTTCAACTAAAGCGGGTGTTGGTAGGTTCCAATAAACTGTACTTAGGTTAACTAATCCGTGATTTGCTAAGCCAAAAACCGATTTAAAGGTGGTTGCTTGTTTTAATGCAGGGGTATCAAATTTTAAGTATTTCATTTTTGTTTTTTTAATTTTTAAAATTTGAATTAATTCCAGTCACGTACTAATTTTCTTTCGCCAATAAAAAGTTCGTTTGGCGATTTAGGGTCTAATGCCCATTTTATTCGGTCCATTCCTTCAATAATTTCTTTTATAGACCCACAAAATGATATACGTAAATAGCCTTCCATTCCAAATTCTACACCTGGCATTGTTAGTACTTTTACTTTTTCTAATAAAAAGTTTGATAATCTGGTTGAGTCTTTGTCGTAGGCACTAAAATCTACAAACGAATAGAAAGTACCTTCTGGCTCAATTAAATTTAGTCCATCGAAAGCTTTAATTTGTTGAATTAATACTTTTCGGTTATTTTCTAAGGTTGTTCTCAAACTTTCGGTTGATGATTGTACTCCGTTTATGGCGCCAATTGCTGCTTTTTGTAGAAGTATTGATGGACCAGAAGTTTGGTGTCCTTGTATATTTGCCATTGCAGCAATTAATCTTTTGTTTCCAATAGCCCAACCTATTCTAAATCCAGTCATTGCATAGGCTTTTGATACTCCGTTAATTATAATTAATTTAGAGTTTTCGCTAAAATCGGTAGCATAATCGTAAGGATTTGCAACAGAAACACCATTGTAAACTAGTGTGTTATAAATATCGTCCATTATAAGATAAAGTCCTTTTTTTTCGGCAAATTGAACTATTTCTTTCATAAAACTTGCAGGATAAACAGCCCCTGATGGGTTGTTAGGACTATTAATTATAATTGCTTTAGTATAAGATGTAACGTTTTGTTCAATATCTTGCATACGAGGTGTAAATGTTCCATCTTCTGGTACAACAGCTACCGGAATTGCACCGCACAATTTAACCATTTCGGGATACGAAACCCAGTATGGTGCAGGAAAAATAACTTCATCTTGTGGATTTAAAATAGCTTGTAAAGCTACCATTAATGCTTGTTTTGCTCCACTAGAAGCAATTACGTTTTCAGGCTCAAACATTCTTCCGTAATGTTCACGAGTATATCGTAAAATTGCTTTTTTCATATCAATACTACCGTCAACAGGAGCATAACGTACTTCTCCAGAATTTAAATGAGATGTAATTGCTGTAATTGCATCAATTGGTGCTAGTGATTTAGGTTCGCCACCTCCCAAATGAATTACAGGTTCGCCTTTTGCTTTTAATGTAGCAAATACTTGGTTCAATTTTAGCGTTACTGATACAGCCGCATTTTGTCCAATTAAACTTAAACTCATATATTTTATTATTAAAATTTATGCGAAGCTAAGTATTAATTTTGAGAAATTGTTATTATTTTTTTGTTCAAAACCTTTATTATTAATAGGTTAAAATATAGTCTGTAAATTTTAAGATTGTTATTTTTTTAGTTTAATATTTTTATGTGTTCAAAATTTACAAACTGATTAATTTATGGCTGTAAGTTTATCAATATGATATTTTTAATTTATTTCGTTATTTGCAATTTATTTTTAATTCTTCTACAATTTGAAATACTGCAGGGCAAATTGAACAGTTTTTTTCAGTAATATTCAATAACTGATAAATTTTTTTTCTGTCGGTATGTGGGTATTCTCTACAAGCTTTTGGTCTGTATTGATAAACTGAGCAGTAGTTGTTATCTAATAAAAAAGGACAAGGCATTTTTTTAAATACGTAATCAGAATCTTCATCAATACTTAAATATTGTTCTATAAAATAGACTTCTTTTATTTTTAGGTATTTTGAGAGGGTTTTTATATCTTTTTCGGTTATAAGCGGACCTAAGGTTTTGCAACAGTTGGCACAATCTAAACAATTAATTTTTTCGAAAGTTTTATTGTGTAAGTCGTGTACTACATTATCGAGGTTTTTTGGCTTTTTGGTTTTTAGTTTTTTGAAAAATTTTGCATTTTCTATTTTTTTTTGTTTGGCTTGTTCTTGTAGTTTTAGCAAATCCATAGTATGGTAAGTTGTTAATTTTTAGGAAAATATATAGGGTTTGCGTCATTAAATTTTTTAATATACATATACGATAATTGTTTTCTTTTTCTTTTAGGTAAAGCCATATATTCATCATAAATTACTTTGTTTGATGATATTAATATTTCTACATTTTTATAATTGTTAAAATATATATTGCCATTGCTAAAATTTAGTAAAAATTGCCTTATTTCGGAATCTTCGTAAGTTGTTGTTCCCATATTTGGATAATATCCTCTGCTATAAAATGGGTCGGGCGATGTTCTTATTATTTTAATATTAGCAATAAATTGCGATATTTCTCCAATTATGGGCATTCTGTAAAATTTGCCTTCGTAGTTTATGTATATTATATTATTATTGCAATATCCCCAAAGTTGGTTTGTGTTTATTTCTTGTTTTGTGCCGGTTTCATCAAAAACAACTATTTTTTCATTTTCAGTAATTTTGTTAAAAAAATCGATGTCGTTTAAAGGTATATTTGTAACAATTAGCGATTTAGAGTATGGTTTATTTTGTTTAAACGATTCGTATGTAAAATAAACGCCTTCGTTAAATACAAAATCTGGCGAGTATTTTACCAAATTGTTGTTTTGGGCTTTTACAGAAATTATGCTTAATAATATAATAAAAATTATATTGTTCAATGTTTTCATAATGTAAAAGTAAAAATATAAAAGTTAAATGCTACATTTTTTACTAAAACGATAACGAGTATTGAGTTGAAATATCGTTTTTTTGAATATTTGTATAATTTAAATTATTTTCAATTTCAACTTTTTCATCGAGTTCGGTTCTTCTAAATACATATTCTACTCCATATTCTGAGCTCATTTTTCGTTTTTCCTCGTCGCCTAAATTGCTAAAACTATTTTCTATTTCGTTCCACAAAGTTTGTATTAGTTTATCTATTATAGGACGGTATTCTGCAACTTTATGGCTGGCTCTCATATAGTTTTCTTTTAAATTTTTTTGCAAAATATTTAATTCTATAAATTTTTCGAACTTAACATTTACTAATGCTATAGTAGGGTTTGTTATTGGATTGCCACCGTCTAAAATTCTTTCTTTTTCGGCTTGTATAACTTTTTTGCCTATTTTTACTAACTCACTTTCGCTTGAAAAAGCTGGTATGTTATTATCACTAAAAATGTAATATTTTTTAGCTGCCGAAGGCAAATCGCCCCTTAAAACAGCCATATTCATAACTTGTAGAAAATGAGAAATATATAACTGTGCCTTTCTAAATGATTTGGCATATTCTTTTTGTCGTTCAACTTGTTGTTTTAACGCTTCGTTTTGGTGTATAATTTCCCGTTCAAAATTTGGCAAATTATTTTTAACTTGTTGAAGTGTTACAAAAGAAAATGGTAAGGATACTCCTGTTGGTTTTTCTGAAAGGTCTATTACTCTTTTTAAAGCTTTTAATCTTTTAATATCTGTGTTTGGTAATCTTCTATAAGGCATTTTTTCATTTTTTTAGTATGTTAAAATTATATAATAACATATTTAAAAAACGAACAATCTATAAAAGATATAAACAAACGACTGTTAAAAAAAGCCCTCTATTTGAGGGCTTTTATTTTCTGCTTTATACCTTATGTCTTTTCCAAAAAAAAGATTTTTATTCTTGCATAAATGTTTCTTTAAACGACATTTTTTTATCATAATCCCACTGTCTTCCTTCAAATTCGTAATCTCCAGTACCTACAAGTTGCTCTTCCCATCGTTCTATTTGGTATGTAATTGTAAATTTATTGTTTTCTAAGTCATATTCGTTTGTTCCCGAATTTACTATACTAACAAGGTAAACATATTCGGTAGCTATTCCTGTTGATAAAGATATTTCTTTTCCTATTACTTTTATATTGTCAAAATAAACGGCGTTACTAAATCTGTTAAAATTTACCGAAAGAGCTAAACCATCAATATTTCCTATTTTAGAAATTTTAATTTTGTAATTTATACTTGCATCAGGCTTTAATGTAGTTTTTACTCCATCTAAATTATCATACTCCCAATCTTGACTTATTGGTGGAGTTGTTTCATATATTCCGCCTATTCCGCCTATTCCTCCACTGCTTAATTTTGTACGAGAAATTAAGTAGTTTACATTAACTTTATTTTGGTTATAAGCCCAGTTATATAAGCTATTTTTCACATTTATAGTAAGTTGTTTTGTTCCTACATTTCCTGCTTCGTCTGTTGCAGAGTAAACAATAGCATAAGTTGCGGCTTTTCCAACAAAGCCTTTTGTTCCATTTTTAATTTTATTTTCTAAAGTATAAATGGTTTTTCCGGGTATAGAATCAGAGCGTAACTCGTAAAAAACTATATTGTTTGTTATTGTTACAGCATCAGAAACATCGCCATCTACATTGTCTGTGGCGGTTGCTGGAGGTAATGTGTAATATTCTTGTAATATCCAATCTTGAGTTAATTCAACATCAGACGAAAAAAATAAACTTGGGGCTTTATCGTCTTTTATTTTGCAACTATTTGCAAATAATATAACTAACAAAGCCAAAACACTAAATATACTTATTTTTTGCATAGCATTAAATTTTTATCCATAAACTACAAATGTATTAAAAAAACTGGAATTACATACCAAAAATTTTTTTTATTACTTTTTTTGATGATTTTTTTTAAAAAACACACTTTGTGTATTGCAAAATATAAAAGAAAACGTATTTTAGTAAAAAAATATATTTTGCAAAAAAAGATTTTAATAATAAATAGTCATCCTGATAAAGATAGTTTTAATTATGCTTTAAGTGCAAAATATGCAAATTCTGCTTTACTAAATGGTGCTTTAGTTGAAGTGTTAGATTTATACAAATTGAAATTTAAACATTTTTTTAAAGGTATAGACTTATCAAACGATATTGAACCAGACATTATAAAAGCACAATCGTTAATTCGTTGGGCAGATCATATAGTATTTGTGTTTCCAATTTGGTGGGCAACATTTCCCGCTCTGCTAAAATCTTTTTTAGAACGTGTTTTAGTTCCTACTTTTTCGGTTACTGATAACAACAAACCTAACGAGTTTTTTGAATGGCATAATTTGTTAAATGGAAAAACGGCAAGAATTATTGCTACAATGGATTCTCCACCATTGTTTTACATTCTAAAAGTTAAAAATCCGGCTTTCAATACAATAAAAGATATTTTAAATTTTTGCGGTATTAATAAGGTTAGAAAAACTTATTTTGGACCAATGAAAGTATCTGACCACGACCAGCGTACATATTGGTTAAACAAAGCCGAAAATCTTGGAAAAAAATTTAAATAAATATAAAATGAAAAAAGTTAATTTATTACTATTATTTATTGCATTCTTTTTATTAGGAAATGCTCAAGTTACTGGAAAATGGAAAACTATTGATGATGAAACAGGTAAGCCTAAATCAATAGTAGAAATTTACGAAAAAGACGGGAAAATTTATGGCAAAATTGTGAAACTATTAAACCCAACAGAAGCCGACCCAAAATGTACAAAATGTACCGATTACCGAAAAGGTCAAAAAATTACGGGAATGCACATTATAACAGGACTTAAAAAATCGGGAAGCGAATTTGAAGGCGACAATGCTATTTTAGATCCCGAGTCTGGCAAAATTTACGATTGTAAAATTTGGATTGATGAAGATAATAAAGACAAACTTAATGTGAGGGGTTATATTGGGTTTCTTTTTAGAACTCAGTATTGGTACAGAGTTAAATAATTACGAGAAAAATTTTTTTAAAAGGTCTTTTCGGTTAATAGCCGATAGACTTTTTATTATTTCGTTTTTGTTTTCTTTTTTGTACCAAAAAAAGAATTTTCGTTGGGCAAGTTTTTCGTACTGACTTTTTGCAGTAAATATTTTTTCCATTGTGTATGGATGATAGCCCGAATAAAATATTACAGCCGCAACGGTCATTGGTGTTGGTGTAAAATCTTGAATTTGTTCTAACCTAAAATTTAAATTTTTAGTTTCGATGACTAATTCTGCCATATCTTCTTCGGTTGATGCCGGATGACTCGAAATAAAATATGGTATTAACTGTTGATTTAATTTAAATTTATCGTTTATCTTGTCAAATAATTTTTTAAAAGTTTTAAAAGTTTCAAAACTTGGTTTACGCATAATTTTTAAAACTTTGTCGGACGTATGCTCTGGTGCTACTTTTAATCGACCACTTACGTGATATTTTAAAAGCTCTTCAATATAAATTTGGTTTGTATTATCTTTTTCATCTAAAACTAAATCGTATCTTATTCCGCTACCAATGGTTGCTTTTTTAACTTTATCGAACGTTCTAACTTTTCTATAAATATTTAGTAATTCTTTGTGGCTTGTATCTAAATTAGTGCAAATATTAGGATTTATACACGATGGGCGTTTACAGCTATCGCAAATAGATAAATCTTTCCCTTTCATTTTATACATATTTGCCGAAGGACCTCCAATATCTGTAATATAACCTTTAAAATCGGGCATATTCACTACTTGTTCAACTTCTTTCATAATCGATTTTTCAGACCTACTGCTTATAAATTTACCTTGATGTGCCGATATTGTACAAAAACTACAGCCTCCAAAACAACCTCTGTGTATATTTATTGAATGTCTAATCATTTCGTAAGCCGGAATTGGACCTTTTTTCCAATATTTTGGATGTGGTAAGCGTGTATAAGGTAAATCGTAATATTTATCTATTTCTTTCTCTAAAAGAGGTTTGTTTGGCGGATTTACAATAACAAATTTATTATTAGAAAATTTTTGCACAATACGTTTAGCATTAACCATATTGCTTTGAATTTCAATCACTTTAAAATTTTCGGCATACTTAATTTTATCTTTCAAACAGTCGGTATGCGAATGTATTTCTATTGTATTTTCGTTTTTTTCAAAATTATCTGCAACAAAAACTGTTTGTGGTATGTTTGTAATTGTTTTTATAGGCACACCTTTTTCTAGCAAACTTACAATTTGTAAAATAGGTTTTTCGCCCATTCCGTAAACCAATAAATCGGCTTCAGTTTCAATTATCGACGATGGTTTTAAGCTGTTTTGCCAATAATCGAAATGAGTTAAGCGTCTCAACGAAGCTTCAATACCTCCCGAAATTATTGGCACATCAGGAAATAGCGATTTAATTATTTTTGAGTAAACAGTAAGAGCATAATCGGGGCGAAATCCCGATTGTCCGTTTGGTGAATAAGCATCGTTAGAACGTAACCGTTTATTTGCTGTATAGTGATTTACCATACTATCCATATTTCCAGAAGTAACAGCAAAAAACAAACGAGGTTTGCCAAATTTTTTAAAATCGCGTAAATCGTCTTGCCAGTTTGGTTGAGGAACTATTGCTACTTTATAACCGTTGCTTTCTAAAACACGCCCAACAACTGCTGCACCAAAAGCAGGATGGTCAATATAAGCATCGCCGGTAAACAAAATAACATCAGGCTGTTCCCAACCCAATTTGTCGGCATCTTTTTTTGTTATAGGCAACCAATCGGCAATATTATAGCTTGCAGGAAACTCGTTCAAAATTAAAAATTTTTCAAATGTACGTAAAATAAATATTTATACTGTTTTAAATTATTTTAATAGCATTACTATTTTTAGAGGGGTGTAATTAAAAAAATATCATAAATTTTAATATTATCCCATTAAAAAATATATATAATAAAAAATATAATGCTATTTTTGCCAAAAAAATGAAATATGGCTCACATAAGATTTAAAGCATTAGAATTGTTATATTCTAGAGAAATTCCAAAATTAGAATTGAATACTCGTCGAACATCGGAATATTTTGGTGAAAATGTTTTTAATCGCCGAACTATGCAAGAGTACCTATCCAAAGAAGCTTTTGAACACATTGTTTCGGCAATAGACAAAGGCTGTAAAATAGACCGAAAAATAGCAACACAAATAGCTTCAGGAATTAAAGCGTGGGCTGTAAATAAAGGAGCAACACACTATACACACTGGTTTCACCCATTAAATGGGGCAACCGCCGAAAAACACGATGCTTTTTTTGAACCTACTGCAGATGGTGGAGCTATAGAAAATTTTCGTGGAGAATTATTAGTTCAGCAAGAACCCGATGCTTCAAGTTTTCCAAATGGTGGAATACGAAATACATTTGAAGCAAGAGGTTATACAGCTTGGGACCCTTCGTCTCCGGCTTTTATAATAGGCACAACCTTATGTATTCCTACAATTTTTGTATCATATACAGGCGAAGCTTTAGATTATAAAACACCTTTAATAAAATCGGTTAATGCTTTAGATAAAGCCGCCGTAGATGTTTGCCAGTTTTTCGACAAAAATGTTGAAAAAGTTATTACAAATTTGGGCTGGGAGCAAGAATATTTTTTAGTAGATGAAGCTTTATTTAATGCACGTCCGGATTTAGCATTAACCGGAAGAACACTTATGGGACACGCATCGGCAAAAGACCAACAACTTGACGATCATTATTTTGGGTCAATTCCAGATAGAGTATCAGCCTTTATGCGAGAATTTGAATACGAAAGTTTGCGATTAGGTATTCCTATAAAAACCCGACACAACGAAGTTGCTCCAAACCAATACGAGTGTGCTCCAATTTACGAAGAAGCTAATTTAGCTGTTGACCACAATCAACTTATAATGGATTTAATGAGCAAAACCGCAAAAAAACATAAATTACGAGTTCTATTTCACGAAAAACCATTTAAAGATATAAACGGTTCGGGAAAACATAACAACTGGTCTATGGGAACAAATACTGGAGTTAATCTACTTTCTCCGGGGAAAAATCCAAAATCGAACTTGCAATTTCTTACATTTTTAATAGTTACAGTAAAAGCTGTTGATGTTTATGCCGATTTGTTACGTGCAACAATTATGTCGGCAGGAAACGAACATAGATTAGGTGCCAGTGAAGCTCCTCCGGCAATAATCTCTGTTTTTTTAGGCACAGAACTCACAAAAGCCTTAAAAGGAATAGAACAAAGAGTTTCAACAAAAAAAATGACGCCCGACGAAAAAACAGAATTGAAATTAGATATAGGAAAAATTCCTGAAATTTTATTAGACAACACCGACAGAAATAGAACTTCACCATTTGCTTTCACAGGAAACAGATTTGAATTTAGAGCTGTTGGCTCATCGCAAAACTGTGCAGCCCCAATGATTGCGTTAAATACAGCTGTAGCTCAACAACTTAAAGAATTTAAAACTGAGGTTGATAAACTTATAAACAAAGGCATAAAAAAAGATGAAGCCATCTTTCAAATATTAAAAAAATATATTGTAGAATCGAAAAAAATACTTTTTGAAGGCAACGGATATAGCGAAGAATGGGTTCTTGAAGCAGAAAAAAGAGGCTTGTCTAATATTAAAGATATGCCCCAAGCAACAAAAGCATTTGTATCGGAAAAAGCGATAAAATTATTTGAAAACAACTCAGTATTATCAAAACGAGAATTAGAAGCTAGGCAAGAAATACGTCAAGAAATTTATGTTAAAAAAATACAGATAGAGGCTCGTGTTTTGGGCGATTTAGCTATAAATCATATAGTTCCTACTGCTATCAAATATCAAAATGTATTAATTCAAAACGTGCAAAGTTTAAAAACTTTACTTGGCGATGTTGAATATAATAATATGGGAAATACCCAAATTGATACTATCAAAAATATATCGACAAACATTAAAGAAATAAAAGAATTAGTAAACGAAATGATTGAAGAACGCAAAATTGGTAACAATATTGAAAATATGGAGGCTCGTGCCGAACATTATAACAAAAAAGTTAAGCCATATTTAGAATTGGTAAGATATCGAATTGATAAACTTGAACTAATAATTGATGATGAATTTTGGCCTTTACCTAAATATAGAGAACTTTTATTTTTATAATTGGTGTTAAAAAAACGTAAATTTGTAGAAAATTTTAAGATTAATGAAAAAAATAGCTGTTTTTCCAGGTTCTTTTGACCCTTTTACTGTAGGACACGAGTCTATTGTTTTAAGAGCTTTAGATATGTTCGATGAAATTATAATTGCAATTGGATATAACTCAGAAAAAAAAGGTTTTTTCCCAATAGAAAAGCGAATTAAATGGATTGAAAAAGTATTTGAGAAAACACCTAAAGTAAAAGTTTTATCGTTTGAAGGGCTAACTGTTGATTTTTGTAAACAGCACAATGCTAAATACTTACTAAGGGGTTTAAGAACTTCGTCTGATTTTGAATTTGAACGTGCTATTGCCCAAATGAATAAAAAAATATTGCCAGAAGTTGAGTCTGTTTTTCTATTAACTTCGCCCGAAAACACTCCAATTAGCTCTACAATTGTTAGAGAAATTTATAAACATGGCGGTAATATAAGCGAATTTATTCCTAAAAATATGATTATAGAGTAATACCGATTAAACGGAGCAAACGAAACTATTTTTTCTTCTTTTTTAATACTTTAAGAACTGTTTTCACAATATTTTCTGATGTAAGCCCATATTTTTCCATTAGTTCGGCAGGATTTCCAGATTCGCCAAATGAGTCGTTAATACCAACAAATTGAATAGGAATTGGGAAATTTTGAGAAATAATTTCGGAAACTGCACCAGCTAAACCTCCAATTATTTGATGTTCTTCGGCAGTAACAAAAGCTCCGGTTTCTTTCGCTGCTTTTATCAATAAATTTTTATCGATAGGTTTAATAGTGTGAATATTTATTACTCTTGCCGAAATTCCCTTTAATTTTAATTTTCTTGATGCTTTTAAAGCTTCCCAAACCATATTTCCTGTGGCAATAATAGATACATCGTTTCCTTTTTTTAGTATTTGCCCTTTTCCAACAATAAATTTTAATTTTTTTGATGTAAAATTTGGCATTGGTTCTCGACCAAACCGTATATAAACAGGCGATTTTAATTGATTTACGGCTGCAAAAACTGCATTGTATGTTTGGTTAGAATCGCAAGGCGAAAGTACTGTCATATTTGGTAGCGACCGCATTATGGCAATATCTTCTAAAGCTTGGTGAGTTGCACCATCGGCACCGACCGAAATTCCTGAGTGAGCACCCCCAATTATTGAGTGCAAATTATTGTAACATAGCGAAATACGTACTTGGTCGGTAGTTCTTAATCCGGCAAAAACTGCATAGGTTGAAAAAGCAGGTATTTTACCACCTAAAGCCAAGCCTGCCATAACTCCTACAATATTTTGCTCGGCAATTCCGAAAGAAAAAAACCGCTTAGGAAATTCATCGGCAAAAATATTCATACTTACCGATGAGGTAATGTCGGCACCCAAACCAATTATATTAGCATTTTCTTTGGCAATATCTCTTAAACCTTCGCCAAAGCCAATTTTTGGTGATTTCAAATCTATTTTTTCCGGTTTCATTTTATAGTGATAACTATAAATAAAATTTAGTGCAATTTATTTTGTTAAATTGTCTAAAACTTCCTTTATTAGTTTTTTTACAATAGGTTTATAATCGTTCAAAAAAGTTTTGTTTACTCGGTTTGCTATAATTACGCAAAGTGTTAGTGCTTCGTGTCCAAGTAATTTAGAAAGCCCATATAGTGCCGAACTTTCCATTTCATAATTTGTTATTTTACGTCCATTAAAATTGTAGTTTGTTATTTTGTCGTTTATTTCGTTATCAACAATATTTAAGCGTAAAATTCTGCCTTGTGGTCCGTAAAACCCTGGCGATGATATTGTAACTCCTTGAAAATAAGATTTATCATAAATTTTATTGAATAACTCGCTTGATGAGTCAACAATATAAGTATTTGCTAAACGTTTATTCCAGTTTAGTTTTTGCATTAAATCTTGTTCAAATTCGTTGTCGCATATTTTATCTCTATCGGCATAAAAATTAAGTAAGCCATCAAAGCCTATTGATGTTTTAGACACCAAAACGCTACCTGCAATAAGTTCGTTTTGTAAGCCTCCAGAGGTTCCAATTCTTACAAAATTTAGTTTGCGTTTTTCAGTTTTTATGGTTCGAGTTTCTAAATCGAAATTTACAAGAGCATCTAATTCGTTTATAACAATATCAATATTGTCGGTGCCAATTCCGGTTGAAAGTACAGTTATTCGTTTGTTTTTGTAGGTTCCGGTAACTGTGTAAAATTCGCGGTTCGATTTTGTTAGTTCAATTTTGTCGAAAAACGATGCAACTACTTCAACTCTGCCTTGGTCGCCAACTAAAATAATGTCGGTTGCTATGTCGTTTGGCAACAAATGTAAATGATAAATACTGCCATCTGGGTTAAGTATTAATTCTGATTTTTCTGGTTTTTCCATTTTGTTATGTTTTAATTTTCTAAATATTTTAAAAAATACATTTGCATTTCGCCAATTCCTTTTACGTTTATTAAATCTCGTTTTTCGAATTCGTATAAGTCTTTTACTAAATTGTATGAGTCTTCCGATAGATTTATTTTTCCTGCAATTGAAAATTGTTCCATTCTTGCTGCAATGTTAACGGTTTTCCCGAAAATATCGTACATATATTTTTTAACGCCTACAATTCCACCAATAACTTCTCCTGTATTTATGCCAATTCGCATTTCCCAATTTTTATTTATAAGGCTTTTTCTGTTTTTTAGATAGTACGACATTTCTACTGCTGCACGAACAATATTGTTTGTTGTGTTTTCTTGTTTTTTTGAGTGATTTAATCCGCTAACAGCCATGTATGCATCGCCAATTGTTTTAATTCGTTCGCAATTGTGGCGTTCCATTATTTCGTCGAAGTTTGTAAAAATATCGTTTAGTTCAGATATTAAATCTTGAGCTTTTACGGTGCTAGAAAAGGCTGTAAAACCTTTTAAATCAGAGAATAATATTGCTACGTTTTCGTAAGTATCGGCAGGTACTGTGTTGTTTTCTTTTAATAGTTTTATTGCTTTTGCTGGTAAAATATTGTTTAGTAAAGTAAAATTCTTTTTTTGAAAAAGCTGTAAATTTATTTGAGTTTGAACTCTAATTTTTAGCTCGGTACTGTTTACTGGTTTTATAATGTAGTCAGCAGCACCAACCTCGAAGGCTTTAAGTATTTTAGATAAATCTAAATTTTCTATAATGAAAATAATAGGTATGTCTTTCGTTTTATTTTCGTTTTTTAATTTTTCGCATACATCTATACCATCAACAATAGGCATTTCTAAGTCTAATAATATTAGGTCGTAATTTATTGTTTGGCATCGTTGTAGAGCCATTTCTCCATCTTTTGCAAACGACAGGCTATATTCACTGTTTTTTAGAATGTTAGCGGTGTGTTGAATGTTTTTTATTTCGTTGTCAACTATTAAAATTTTTATTTTGTTCATTGTTAAAATTAATATCTAATAATTGTTTAAAATAAAATACGGTGTGCTGGAAATATTACTTTTGTTGTAAGCTCTGTCGAATACGTAAAAGTTTAATTTTATGGTATCGTATAAAAGTTTAAATTCGTCTATATAAAATTTGGTTTTTATAGAACCTGTCATAAATTTGTTTTTTCCTTCGGGTTCGTAGTAAGGTATTTTAAAGTCTAAAGGAACTTCTAAATCGGCTTTTATAAGTGAGTCGTTTTCAATATAGTATAAATCAAAAATCATATTTTTAATAGTGTCGGTTTCGTAAAAGCACAAATCGCCATCGCCATCGGTAAATTTTACAGAAATTTCAATATATTGTAAATTTGTTTCGGCTGTTGTATAAGCAATTGCACTTTCGTATTCTACAACCGGAATTGTAGAAAAGTCGCTTGTTTTTTTGCAAGAACCAATTGTTAATATTATTGCAAAGTATATGTATGTTTTTGTTTTCAATGTTGTTTTTCTGATATGTTGTAAAATTAATAAAATATTTTAGTAATACAATTCTTAAGTTTTTAATTTATCCTTAAATCCGCAAATCTATACTTATATGTCTGAAATTCAGTAAGATGAAAACACCTGACTGCTCCAAACTGCACGTTGCAGGTGTTTTCACCTGCAACCATTTACAAAAAGACTTGCGGATTTAAGGAATAACTTAAAAATCATTAATCTTTGGTAATAAAATTATTAACTTATAATTTTATTGTTATTTTTGTGTGTTTATAATTAGTTCAAATTTATAATGAGAAAAATTTCTATTTTATTTTTAGTTGTTATTCTAATCTTATCTTCTTGTGTATCAAGAAAAAAAACAATGTATTTTAAAAATACCAAAACCGATAGTACAGAAGTTTTTACTAATGTTGACTCAGCATATAAATTGCAAATAGGCGATATTTTATATATACGTGTTTTAAGTTTAAATAAAGAAATTAGCGATGTGTTTAATGTTGCATCTGTTTCCACAAATAGTTATGGATTGTACAACAACGAGTCATCGTTATATATAAATGGGTTTACAATAAACGATTCGGGAAAAGTAGTGTTGCCAATTTTGGGCGAAATTAATTTGGCTGGTAAAACTGTTTCTGATGCACGTAGAGAGGTTCAAAAAACTTTAGGAGAATACATAAAAGATGGAATTGCCGATTTAAAACTAATTAGTTACAGATATACCATTTTAGGAGAGGTTCGTAAACCGGGAGTTTTTGTAAACTATTCCGACAAGCTAAATATTTTTGAAGCATTAGGAAATGCCGGAGATGTTAACGAATATGGCGACAGAACGACCGTAACTATTATACGACCAACAAAAACAGGAACAGAATCGGTTCGTTTCGATTTATCGGGAAAAGAAATTTTAACATCTAAATATTTTTATATTAAACCAAACGATATTGTTTATGTTGAGCCACTTAGATACAAAATTTGGCATATAAATACAACAAATATAGCTTTACTTTTAACATCGGTTACAACACTTGTTGTTGTATTAAATTATTTAAAATAGAATGGAAAATATACAAAACAACTTAAAACAAGAAGATACTATTGATATTAAAAAATTTATTTTTAAAATACTTTTTAATTGGTATTGGTTTGTAATTGCAGGTTTTATAACTCTAAGTTCAGCATATTTCATAAATAGATATACCGACCCAACATACAAAGTTAATACAAGCATTTTAATAAAAGACAGAACCTCATCAGAAGGAATTGAAAGCATAATGCAAGAAATAGGCTTTATGAGTCGTAGATTTATAAAAAAAGATATTCAAAACGAAATAGGAATACTTTCATCGTACTCTTTAGCCAAAAAAACAATAGAATCCTTAGATTTTGGCGTGTCGTACTATTCAGTAGGACGAATTAGAGAACCTGAGGTTTATAAAACACCTCCATTTATAGTGGTTGTAGATACATCAAAAAGCAATTTAACAAACCATAAAATTGAAGTTAAAATTAATAAAAACAGCTTTAAAATACATATTAACGATGGTAATAATATAAATAAAGAGCTTAAATCGGGCGAAAAATTTGAAAGCCCAAATTTTAATTTTACAATATATAAAAATCAAGCATTTTTCGATTCTATTCGTTACGACGATTATTTTTTCACAATTAATACAAGCCACGAATTAGCAAACTTGTATTTACAGAAACTTTCTATTGAAACTGCCGACGACAAAAGTTCAATAATTATATTAAGTTTAATAGGAAAAGTAACTCAAAAAGATGCCGATTATTTAAATAAAATTTTAGATGTTTATATTCAATCAGGTTTAGATGAAAAAAATATTATAGCTCAAAATACAGTAAAATTTATTGATGAACAATTACTTGGAATTGCTGATTCACTACACATTGCAGAATATAATTTAGAACAATTTAGATTAAACAACGGTGCAATTATAGATATAAGTTCTGAAGGAAGAGAAATTTACAAAAAGTTAGAAGATTTTCAAAGAGAAAAATATGAATACGACCAAAAAATATCGTACTACAACTATTTATTGGAATATGTTAAAGGAAAAAAAGAATTTAATGATGTTGTTGCTCCTTCCGTAATGGGAATAAACGACCCATTATTAAATAGCCTAATTTCAGAACTAAATAAACTTTACTCAGAGCGAGGCGTATTAAATTATAGCTCAACAAAAAACAATCCGGGTGTAAACATTGTAAACATAAAAATAGAAAATGCCCGAAATATATTAATAGAAAATGTACAAAACATTGTAAATTCTGCCGATATTACAAGAAAAGCTGTTGATGAAAAAATTCAAAAAGTACAAGCCGAAATAAATAAACTGCCAACAACCGAACGAAAACTCATAAACATTCAACGCCAATTTGAATTAAATAACGAAATTTATACGTTTCTTATAGAAAAACGAGCAAATGCAGCTATAGCAATGGCAGCTAACGTTTCCGACGCAACAATAATTGACCGTGCAAACCCCGATAACGCAGTAAAAATTGGACCAAAAGACAAACTAAATTATATAATAGCACTAATAATTGGATTACTTATTCCAACACTAATAATTGTACTTAAAGATTTCTTTAACGATAAAATTATTGAACGTAAAGATGTTGAAGAACGAACAAATGTACCTATTCTTGGCGTTGTTGGTCATAACGATAAAGATAGCGACAAGGTAGTATTAAAATACCCAAAATCGGCTTTAACAGAATCGTTTAGAACAATTAGAACAAACTTAGATTTCTTATTAGGAAAAACCAACGAAAGTAAAATAATTACAATAAACTCAACATTTAGTGGAGAAGGAAAAACATTTGTATCGTTAAATGTTGCCTCAATATTTTCAACATTAGGGAAAAAAACCATATTGGTTGGTTTCGACTTGCGAAGACCTAAAATTCACGAATTAATAGGAGTTTCAAAAGATATAGGCGTTAGCTCTTATTTGGTAGATAAAAGTAATTTAGACCAAATAATCCATAAAACCGACATTCCAAACCTCGATTTTATTGCCTCTGGACCAATCCCACCAAATCCTGCCGAATTAATTAAATCGGACAAAATGAAAGAACTTGTAGATGAGTTGAAAGGCAAATACGATTTCATTATTTTTGATACACCACCAATGGCATTGGTTACAGATAGTATGATTTTAGCAAATTATGCCGATACAAACATATATGTAGTACGACAAAATTATTCGCCTAAAAGTGTGTTAGATTTTATAAACGACCTTTATAACGAACGAAATATAACAAATTTAAGTATTTTAATTAACGATGTAAAAATGCCAGCATACTATGGCTATCGTTATGGATATGGCTACAGATACGGAGGCTATAAATACGGCAGCTATAAATATACAAGTTATTACGGTTCAGGCTACTACGACGATGAACGAAAAAAGAAATCTGTAATAAGTAGAATATTTAATAAAAGCTAATTATAAAACTTTTTCGGCACTTTGCTTTTCGCTTGTAGAAACTAAAAACGAGTAAAAAAACGCAAAAAATATAGTCCCAGCCTGAGTATTTAGCATACTTTCAAACAAAAAGTTAATAAAAACCAGAATAAGAAACGATTGTAAAACAATATCGCCGTTTTTTACAGCCGAAATAAAAGGCACTATAAATAAAAGTAAAAGCAAAATAAAACCTACAAGCCCTTGTCCAAGCCAAGTTTCTAAAAACTGATTGTGAGAGTTTAGTTTATATTTTACAAGATAAACGTAATTCAATTCTTCGTATTTTTTTATAAGTTCATCTTTAACATCGCCAGCACCAACACCAAAAATTGCATTTTCTTTAATTACTTCTATAGTTGCATTCCACGCCAAAATACGCAAAGAAGTGCTAGAATTTTCTAATTCGGGGGATTTAATTATTTTTTTGTATGATGTTATTTTGCTATAAGATTCTTGAAATCTTGGGTTTTGTAAAATTATTGATAATGAGCCTATTGATAATATAATTAAGGCTATAATTGTGGATATTTTATTTTTTTTGTAAAAATATGAAACTCCAAAATAAAATATTATTAAAGGTGTTGAAATGTATGAGGCTTTAGAATCTAAAAAATAAATATTTATTAGTGCAAAAATTATTATAACTGAATAAACTATTATAGCTTTAATATTGTGCGATTTTGATATTAAAAAGATAGAAAAAAATATGCTTAAATCAAGATACATAGAATAATATGAAGGGTGCAATAAAAATGAAAATAAAGTATAGTAAAGAAATCCGCCAGTATTGAAATAATTAATAAAAGATAAGCAAATATGAATAAACGATATAACAAAACCAGCAAATATAAAAAGTTTAATTAATGTGTTTCTAGAAAACAAAAATGTGTTTCTAGAAAACAAAAAAACAATGGGGAAAATTAAAAGCGAAAGTTTAACCTCCAAATCAAAACTAGCGTTAGCTTTATTGTTTGAATAAAAAAAGCTTATAAAATGAATCAAATATAAAATAATTAATGATTTCAAATAATAATTTATGGTAAACGAAATTTTGTTTGAAAATACTTTAAATATGGTTAATATTATTAATAGCACTAATGATAAAACAAGAGCTTTATCGCCCAAAAAAATACCAAAAAAGAAAACTAATGCAAAAACGTGTTCTATGTATTTTAGAATAAAATTCATTGTTATATGTTATGTACTGCAAAAATAGGAATTTAAAGTAAAATAGCTATTAATTGAACAAATAATAATTAACCAAAAATATTTGTATTTTTGTGCATCATAAAAAATCGCATTAATTTATGTTTGCATATTTTTCAATACTATCTTTATTAACTGCATTTCTTATTTTTACTACTTGGAAAAATAAAGAATATAAAAAATCGTATATTTTATATTTTATTTTTGTTTTTATAATATTTTATACCCCCTCAATATATTTTTTATTAGGAGGCGAAACATATCACTATTTTTCAGATAAAACTTTGCAACACTATATGTTGTATTCGTCTATTATTATTTTTTTCAATATTGTAGCACTATATATAAAAAAAACAAAGTTAGTGCCATTGTTAAATGAAAAATTAATCAAAAATATTTTTACAAAAAACACCAACAAGTATCACATTATTTATTTTGGAATAATAGTAAGCGTAGTTTTTACATATATTGCACTATATTTTTATCGTTTTCCATTAGTATCGTATTTATTTTTTGGAAATCTTTTAGAAAGACCAGACGTTACTGGCAACATTCCGCATTTTTATACTTTTTCAACTTTTATGGGAACTATAGTTCCATCTTTTTATTTTTATTATTTCGATAAAATAAAAAAAAACTACATTCATATTTTATCAGTAATAATAATAATAATATTAATGACAATAGGAGGGCATAAAGGAATAGTTGCATTTTTTGCTATTTTTTACTGGATAGTTATATACAAAGGCAAAATAAATTATAAATTACCTTTAATTATACTACTCTTAATTGTAATATATGCCGTAACTAAAGGCGTAAATAAACTAAATATTGAAACATTTCAATACTTATTAGATTCTCCAACACGAAGATTTTTTGTTACACAAGGCACTTGCTTTATTTATAGAATACATGCGATGGATGTTAACTACATTTTTGATGCTACAATACCCATTAAAAATCAACTTTGCGATATTATGAATGACGGAAAAGGTTTTGGTTGTTCTGCACCAACTTTTTTTATTGGCGACTTAATTATTAAATATGGATATATTATTGCCACTATTATTTACACATTTTCTTTGTATATAATAATAGTTCTAATTAAAAATATAGATTATTTTTTAAAAAACAATTATTTTTTGCTTTGGAGTTTATTTAGCATTTTTTATTTAATGGGAATGGCTGAAATATCTATTTATAGTT
>DYMG01000045.1:0-8608 GCA_020721655.1 Paludibacter propionicigenes
CTAATCCTAAAAAAACAATTGCTTTTCAATGACTTGGCAATCGTCGAGTTCAGATTTGTGTACTACGGATTTTTTCTTTACAAAAGGAGCATATTTGTATTTTAGGGCATCGTACAATTTTTTTGCGGCTTGTGTTGGCTCTGAACAGCGACGTATCATAATAACCTCATCATGAATGTTTTGAGCCAAGGTTGTTACCGCTTTTTGGGTGTTCATGGTGCGAACAATTTCTGAATAAAATTCAGCTAATAGGTTGTCAGTTCATCCAGATACCCTGCATTCAATATGGTTCTATAGCACACTCTATTATCGGAATTGCGATAACCCTCCACTAAACGGTAATAACCCTAGTAGCGATCTGTTTTAGGATTGGTGTGCATGGATACTTTGAAATACATTTTGCAAAGTAAATCTATAATTTACTGAAAATCAACACCCCCTTGAGTACCACAAATGAAATTGAAAAAATGTAATACTTGAATATCAAGTATTTGCAAAAATAAAATGCCCAAAATACCCGTTTTTAGAGTAAAAAAACTTCATTTTAGGCTAATTTTTCTTTATTTTTGGTATTTATGCTGCAAGTTAGGTTAAAAAACTTCTTTCAAAATTTCTTCAATTTCTTCTCTCGATTGAATGCTGGTTGTTGCTTTTACCACTTTTCCATTTTTATAATACATAGTAAAAGGTAAACCCATAAAACCTGCACATTCTGGTGCGTTTCTAATTACTCTTGCATCAGGAATATCAAACTCCATATCGTAAAATTTTACGTTTTTATACTCTTCACGTAAGTCTTCCATATCAGCGTAAACAGGCACACACATAGGTCCCATTCTACCACAACAAATCATTACATTTTCGTTGTTTTCAATAACTTCTTTGTGTTGAGCTGCTGTTTCTACATGCTCTAAGTTTGTAAATAACATATCTATTTGTTTTAAATTATTACTTTTTTTGAGTTTGCAAAGCTATAAAAAAACAATATAAATAAAGATTAGTAGGCTTGTTTTTAATTATTTTTAAGAATTATATTTCTATTCAATATTTCCTTTAACAATAAGACTTATTTTGCTGTTTTTTGGGTCGTTAGTAAAAACTGTAACTCTTTTTAGAATTTTGCCATTGTAGCCTTTAGAATTAAAGGTTGTAACTAAATTAATTGTCTCGTTAGGTTTTATTGTTAATTTGTCGGCAATTAAATTAATACAGTTACAACTTGAATCAATTTTTCGTATTTTTAAGTCCAATTTTCCGGTATTTTTAAGTGTAAAATTAAATTTTAAACTTTTTCCTGCTTTTAAAGTTTTAAAATCGTAAATTTTAGACTCTAAAGTTGCAATTGGTGCATTGGCAATTTGTGTAGGAGTTAATTTTGTAAAATCTTCTTCAATTGAGGCACTTGCCGACATTTGATTATTAATACTTGTTTTGCCATTAATTTTAACTTTAAATTTATCGATAACAAAACCTATATCGTTTTTCTTTTTTGCATCATAGTAGCAAATTATTTTGCCTTTTTGTTTTGCTGCTAAAACTTTTGGTTCGGCAGTTACTTTTATAAATTCAGGAACATCGTAAAATTCAATAGTTATTTCTTTATCTGATGAGTTTAATACTTGAATAGCTTCATTTTTTGTTAAATTAGTATTCATATTTGAAAAAGAAAATTGTTTTGAACTTAGTCTTAATTCAAGTATTTCTTCTGGAAACAGTTCTTTTTCAGATTTTTCGTGAGGAATTACTTCTCCCATTATTGTAAGCGTTTGTGTAGAAGGATCGGCGTTCGACTTTACGGTAATTGTTTTTTGAAAAGGTCCAGGTCTGTTTTCCGGATTGTAAGTTACTGTAATTTCACCAGTTTTGCCTTTAGTTATCGGCTCTTTTGTCCATTTAGGAGTTGTACAACCACAAGATGCATGCACGTCTGTAATGTTTAGAATTTCAGTTCCGGTGTTTGTGAAGGTAAAAGTGTACGATTGTAGTCCGTCTTCTTCCTTAAATTTTCCAAAATCATAACTTTCGTTTACAAAACTTATTTTTGCCAATTTTGTTTGTGCGTTAACATTAATGAATGTTATAAATGACAATAAAATTAATATTATATTTTTCATTTTTTAGAATTTTAAACAAAACTACATAAAATAAAAAAACTGAAAGTATGACAAAAATCACATTTTCAGCTTTTAACTAATTTTAACCTAAAGTTTTATTTATAAACGTTTCCTATTCTTTTTTGTTTATCTGCAATCCTAACTCAACTAACTGGTCTAAAGCTATTTGTGATGGAGAATCTATCATTACGTCTTTTCCCGCATTGTTTTTAGGAAATGCAATAACATCTCTTATGCTATCTGTTTTTGCAAACATAGCTGTAAGGCGGTCAAAGCCTAATGCTATTCCGCCGTGAGGTGGTGCTCCAAATTTAAAAGCATTCATTAAAAATCCGAATTGGTTTTCGGCTTCTTCTTTTGTAAAACCTAAATGTTTAAACATTGTGGCTTGCATCTCTTTATCGTGAATACGAATAGAGCCACCGCCAATTTCAACGCCATTTATAACCATATCGTAGGCATTAGCTCTAACTTTTTTAGGTTCTGTGTCTAACAAGTGAAAATCTTCAATTTTTGGAGATGTAAATGGGTGGTGCATTGCTTGAAAGCGATTTGCTTCTTCATTCCACTCTAAAAGTGGAAAATCTACAACCCAAAGTGGAACAAACACATCTTTGTTCATTAAGTTTAATTGTTTAGCCATTTCTAAACGCAAAGCCGATAATGCGTGGAGTGTTTTTTCTTTTTCACCAGCTAGTATTAATAGCAAATCGCCTGATTTTGCGTCAAATTTTGTTGCCCACTGGTTTAATTTTGGTTCGTCAAAAAACTTATCTACCGACGATTTAAGTGTTCCGTCTAAGCCGTATTTAACGTAAACCAATCCTTTAGCTGCAATTTGGGGTTTTTGAACAAATTTTGTTAATTCATCTAATTGTTTTCTAGTAAATTCAGATGAATTTTTTACGCAAATTCCTCCAATATATTCTGCAGAATCAAAAACTACAAAATTATTACCTTTAACTATGCTTGTTAAATCGGTAATTTCCATAGAGAAACGAAGGTCTGGCTTGTCGTTTCCGTATTTTTCCATTGCTTCTGAGTATGACATTACCAAAAAGTTTGGTAAATTATAATTTAAAACTTTGCTGAATAAATGTTTCGCCATTCCTTCAAAAGTTTCAAGAATATCTTTTTGTTCAACAAATGCCATTTCACAGTCAATTTGAGTAAATTCAGGCTGTCTGTCGGCACGTAAATCTTCATCTCTAAAGCATTTAACTATTTGAAAATAACGGTCGAACCCTGAAATCATTAACAATTGCTTAAATGTTTGTGGAGATTGCGGAAGTGCATAAAATTCGCCTTTGTGCATTCTCGAAGGTACAACAAAATCGCGAGCTCCTTCTGGTGTTGATTTTATTAAGTATGGTGTTTCAACTTCAATAAAATTAATATTGTCGAGATATTTTCGGGCTTCTTGTGCTATTTTATGGCGAAGTAGCAAATTGTTTTTTACAGGATTTCGGCGTAAATCTAAGTATCGATATTTCATTCTTAATTCGTCGCCACCGTCGCTTTCATCTTCAATAGTAAATGGTGGTGTTTCTGAAATATTTAAAACATTAAGTTTTGTTACAAAAACTTCAATATCGCCGGTAGAAATTTTATCGTTTTTTGAAAAGCGTTCTATTACAGTTCCGCTTATTTGAATTACAAATTCACGGCCTAAATTTTTTGCTGTTTCAAAAACATTGGCATCGGTTTTTCCTTCTTCAAATACAAGTTGAGTTATTCCGTATCTATCTCTAATATCAATCCATATCATAGAGCCTTTATTTCTAACTTTTTGAACCCAACCACTTAAAGTTATTGTTGAATTTAAATGAGATATGTTTAATTCTCCACAAGTATTTGTTCTATACATTTTTATGCTATATTTATTAAATTTTTACTTTTATTAATATTTTTAATATTTTGATATAAAATTATTTATCATTTATTTAAATAAGACAATATGTTTTTTTCTATTCGTTCTATTACATTATTATTATCAGATTTTATAAATTTTTCGCCAGTAATAACTTCGAATAATTCAATGTATCTTTCCGAAATTTGATTTACAATTTCGTCAGTCATTTCAGGTACTTTTTGCCCATCTTTTCCTTGAAATCCGTTTTCCATAAGCCATTCACGAACAAACTCTTTAGAAAGCTGTCGTTGGTTTTCATTTTTGTCAAATCTTTCTTGGTATCCTTCGGCATAAAAATAGCGAGATGAGTCTGGAGTGTGAATTTCGTCAATTAGCACAATTTCGTTTCCAACTTTGCCAAATTCATATTTTGTATCAACTAAAATTAATCCTTTGTCTGATGCAATTTTAGAACCTCTTTCAAAAAGTTGGAGAGTGTATTTTTCTAAAAGTTCGTAATCTTCTTTAGAAATAATCCCTTTAGAGAGTATTTCTTCACGAGAAATGTCTTCATCGTGTAAACCTTGTTCTGCTTTGGTTGTTGGGGTAATTATTGGTTTTTCAAATTTTTGATGTTCTTTCATTCCGTTAGGAACCGAAACGCCGCAAATTTGTCGTTCGCCATTTTTGTATGTTCGCCAAGAACTGCCTGTTAAATAGCCTCTTACAATCATTTCTACTGGAAATGGCTGTGCGAATTTACCTACCATAACGTTTGCGTCTGGGGTGGCTGTTTTCCAGTTTGGAACTATGTCGGCGGTTGCATCTAAAAATTTTTCGGCAATTTGGTTTAGAACTTGTCCTTTGTAAGGAATGCCTTTTGGAAGTACAACGTCGAATGCCGAAATTCTATCGGTTACAACCATAACAAGCTCTTGGTTGTCAATATTATAAACTTCTCTAACTTTGCCTTTATATTTTGAAATTTGTTTAGGTAATTTAAAATTTGTTTCTAAAACGGTATTCATATATTTAGATTTTTTTAGTTAATATTATGGCGACAAAAATAATATTTTACGAGTTATTTTTTGTTAATTCTTTCCAAATTAAATCCTTAAGTTGTATTATATTTAAATTTGTAACAGCCGAAATAAATACATAAGGAACGTCGGGTAAGTCTTTTTTTATGTCGTTAATTAGCTCATCGTCAAGCAAATCTGATTTGGTTATGGCTAAAATTCTTGATTTGTCTAAAAGTTCTGAATTGTAAGTTTTAATTTCGTTTAAAAGAATATTGTATTCTTTGTGAATATCAATACTATCTGCTGGCACCATAAATAGTAGCATTGAGTTTCTTTCTATGTGTCGTAGAAAACGAACACCTAATCCTTTTCCTTCGCTTGCTCCTTCAATTATTCCGGGAATGTCTGCCATTACAAAAGATTGGTAATTTCGATATTCCACAATTCCTAAATTAGGAACTAAAGTTGTGAAAGCATAGTTTGCAATTTTTGGTTTTGCTGCAGAAACAACAGATAAAAGTGTTGATTTTCCTGCATTAGGGAAGCCAACTAAGCCAACATCGGCAAGAACTTTTAGTTCTAAAATATTCCAGCCTTCTTCTCCATCTTCGCCTGGTTGTGCAAAACGTGGCGATTGAAATGTTGATGATTTGAAATTGTTGTTTCCTAAACCTCCACGTCCGCCTTTGCGGATAATTTTTGTTTCGTCGTGTTCGGTAATTTCAAAAAGTAGTTCGCCTGTTTCTGCGTCTTTTGCAATTGTTCCTAATGGAACATCTAAAATTATATCAGTTCCTTCGGCTCCTGTGCAAAGGCTTTTGCTACCGTTTACGCCATCTGTTGCACGATGATGTTTGTTGTATTTTAAATGTAAGAGCGTCCAAAGTTGTTTGTTTCCGCGAAGTATTACGTGCCCTCCACGACCACCATCGCCACCGTCTGGTCCACCACTGGTAGTTCTATTATCTCTAAAAAAATGTGCCGAACCTGCTCCTCCGTGCCCAGAGTGAGTAAAAATTTTAACGTAATCTACGAAATTTGTTTCTGCCATTTTTTGTTTTTTAAGTGTGTAATTGATGTTTTTTTATAATAATCCAGCTTGACTAAGTTTTTTTAAGTCTTTTTTTGTGTCTATGGAAATGCTTTCAAATTCTGTTTTATCGACAATAATTTTGTATCCATTTTCTAACCAACGAAGTTGTTCTAAAGATTCTGATAGTTCTAAATATGATGGTTTTAATTTTGTAATTTCTTTTAAAATGTCGAATTTATAGCCGTAAATTCCAATATGTTTATAAAATTTCTTTTTTATCCAATCCGATTTTTTTTCACCTCTAATGAATGGAATTGGCGAACGACTGAACATAATAGCCTCATTTTTAGTGTTTAAAACTACTTTTGGTTTGTTTTCGTCAAAAATATCTTCGGTGTTTATAATTGGTTTAACTAAAGTTGCAATTTGAGTTTTGCGTTTTTTAAAAAGATTTACTACGGCTTGTATTTGTTCTGGATAAATGAAAGGTTCGTCGCCTTGTATGTTTATTACTACATCAATTTTTAGTGATTTTTCGCTTATAAAAAGTTCTGTAGCTTCTACACATCTATCGGTGCCACTTTTGTGCTTTTTTGATGTCATAAAAACCTCTCCTCCAAACGATTGAACTGCTTTGTATATTCTTTCGTCGTCGGTTGCAACAATTACATTGTTTAGTACTTGTTTAGATCTTTCATAAACGCGTTGTATCATTGGTTTGCCGGCTATATTTATTAGTGGTTTGCCAGGGAACCTTGTTGAACCATATCTTGCAGGAATTACTCCTAAAATTTCCATTTATTTATTTTTTTTGCAAAGATAAGTTTACTAATTACATTTTACAATTTTGAATTTACTTTATTAAAAAAAGGTTAAGCATTTATTTTTCAATAAATTGTTTAACCCACATTACGCATTAGAAAAAAAGTATTAATTTTAGTGGATAAAATCCTAATGTGTAGCGTTAGAAAAAATGAGTATATGAATTTCGAGCTATCATTTACCAATAAAGAGATTACGCCATGGGGCAGAATGGTATTTTTGAAACAAATGTTGGACAAAATTCGCTTTATGGAGCACATTCAATCTTGCCAATCATTACCCACTCAAGATTCAAATAGGGCACACAAGATTGAGACCTTGATAGAGTCATTTATTACATCAATTTGGTGTGGAGCTAACCGGTTTTTACATACATAAGTAACAAGGTCTGATAAGGTTCTTTAGAATGTTTGTGCTTCAAGAAAAAACATAAAAAAACCTTTCTACATTGAGATATAGAACTTTTACCGTGGTCGCTTATTTTGAAAAAATAGGAAATACACTAAAACTCAAAATTGCTCTTGTCAAAAAACGGAGAAAATGGTATCAAGGTCTTTGGGATTATCCAATTGAATTACCTATCAAAATCTCTAATGCGTAATGTGGGCTAAACCATACAAATACTCAAACACCCCAAACATTTTTGCTACAAAAACAAATAAAATTACCAATAAAATTATTCTAAGTGCACCAGAACCTTTTTTAAGTGCATATTTTGAGGCTACAATTCCTCCAATTAAATTTCCAAAACCTGCTATACTTCCCATTAAATATGCCACTTCATTGTTATAAACATATACAGCTAAAGCAAACGGGCTATACAAAAGCACAATAAAAACTTTAAGTGCATTTGCCTTTACTAAATCATAGCCTGCATTTAAAACTAAACCTGCAAGCAAAAAAATACCAACACCAATATGTATAAAACCGCCGTAAATACCTATAAGAAAGAAAATTAAAATTTGCAAATAAGTAGGCTTTGGCTTTATTTTCTCTTTTTGACCATTAACCCAAGAAGATGGCTTAATAAACATTGTGATAATCATTAATATTACAGCAAAACCAACAAGTATTTGAAACAATTCTTTATTAATAGTAACTGCAATTTGAGCACCCACTATTGAGCCAATTGTTGTTGGGATTCCTAAAATTAATCCTTTTCGTATTTCTAAAATTTTACCCTTGTTAAATATTACCGATGTTGCCAATGTTTGCAAAACAACCCCAACACGCAGTGTTCCGTTGGCTACTGATGGAGGCAAACCAAACAACATAAACAACGAATACGAAATTATAGAACCACTTCCTGCAAAAGTATTAATTGCTCCTACTAAAATGCCCGATATTATTAATATAGTAATGCCTAATGGCGATGTAAATTCTATACTCGAAATAAATTCTATCAAAATATTTATTTTATAAAAAAAGCTATCTAAAATAAGATAGCTTTTTATTGATATTATTTTTTATACTACATTTTAAAAGTTACCCCTAATTTCATAAAAGATATATTTCCATATCCAAATTCTCCAAAAAATCCAAAACTTTCGCTCATCATTATTCTTGCTCCTACAAATTCGGCAACGTAAGGAGATGTGTGTGGGTCTGAAATATCTACATAATTGTTTTTCGCATAATCATATTCAGAATAATAATCGTTATAAATATAAAGCCCAAGTGCAACACCAGCATACAAATCGTATTTTGGGTTGTTAAAAAAATGCAAATGCCAAGCAGCTCTACCTCCAAAACTTAATTGATGATA
>DYMG01000045.1:8708-21451 GCA_020721655.1 Paludibacter propionicigenes
TCCTGTTGGAATAACACCAACTTCGCCACTAAAATTAATTGATGGTATTATACCTCCAATATAAGGTATTCCTAAACCTAAATTAAAAGCTTTGTCGCCTTTATTTAAAACTTCCTGAGCATTTACTGATACCAATGAATACATTGCTATTGCAATAAAAATTACTATTTTTTTCATTTTATAATTTTGTTATTTATTCTGCAAAAGTATTAAAAAAAATTTCAATTAAATTATTTGGCATATAAAGTTTTTAACATTGTCCTGTTCATTTTTTAGGGAATTACTGCATTAAATTATTAAAAATCAGGATTTTGCTCGTTTAAAAACGAATCGGTAGAGCTATGCGAATCATTGTTTGCACTTAGTCTCGATTTCACTATTATTTCGCCGGGTATTTCTTCCGGTAAACTAAATGAGTCCCAATCGGTAAATTGTGCCAAATCTTTCTTAAATTTAAGCGGTACAATTCCGGTTTCTCCGTTTCTATGTTTTGCAATTATTAGTTCGGCTAAGCCCTTAGTGTCGTTTCCGTCAGCATCTTGTGTTAAGCCATAATATTCTGGGCGATGAATAAAAAACACCATATCGGCATCTTGCTCAATAGCTCCAGATTCTCTTAAATCGGAAAGCTGAGGGCGTTTGTCGCCGGCTCTTTGTTCTACGGAACGATTTAATTGTGAAAGTGTTACAATTGGCACGCTCAATTCTTTGGCTAATGCTTTTAGCGACCGCGAAATATTACTAACTTCTTGCTCTCTATTGCCAGAATTTGTTGGTCCGGTCATTAATTGCAAATAATCGACCATAACTATATCAATTTTATGCTGGCTTAATAATCTTCTACATTTAGCTCTTAATTCAAATATTGAGAGTGCGGGCGTATCATCAATAAAAATTGGAGAGTCGTAAAGTTTTTCTAGTTTAATTTGCAATTGTTCCCATTCGTATTCTGCTAATTTACCATTTTTAATTCTGTCGTGAGGTAGTTCTGTTTCCGCAACAATAAGTCGCTTCACTAATTGAACTGACGACATTTCTAATGAAAAGAACGCTACTCCCCTATTGTAATCTACAGCCATATTTCGAGCCATTGAAAGGATAAAAGCTGTTTTTCCCATTGCCGGACGGGCTGCTATAATTATTAAATCAGATTTTTGCCAACCCGATGTTATTTGGTCTAATTTTGAGAATCCTGATGGAGCACCACTTAAACCGTCGGTACGTTTTCCGGCTTCTTCAATTTGCTTAAGAGCTTCGTCGATAATTGGTCTAATATGTCTAGAATCTCTACTTCCAGCTCCTTGTGCCAATCCAAAAATTTCCGATTCGGCAAAATCTAATAAATCTTTAACGTCTTCCGAATCGTCGTACGATTTTTTTTGTACTTCAGAAGAAATTCTAATGAGTTCTCTTTGTATGTATTTTTGCGATATAAAACGTGCGTGAATTTCAATATGTGCTCCAGAGCCTACCTTGTTTGTTAGTTGTGCTAAATATAATGCCCCTCCTACTTCTTCAAGTTGATTTCTCCGCCTAAGCTCCTGAGTAACAGTCATCAAATCGACAGATTCCGATTCTACAGCTAAATCTTTAATTGCCGAAAATATTTTTCTATTTATGTCTTTGTAAAACATTTCGGGGGTTAAAATATCTGCAATATTTAAAAATGCATCTTTTTCTAACATTGTAGCCCCTAAAACGGCTTCTTCAAAATCTACAGCTTGAGGAGGAAGTTTTCCTAATTCTACGTTCAGTCGGTCAAAATCTGATTTAAAGTTTGTATTTTTATTAAGTGCCATATTTAATTATTTCTGCGACAAAAGTATTGTTTTAACTTTTTATTAACTAAAATTTAAGTTATGCTTTATAAACAAAGGTTATTAACATTTGTTTATATTTAAGAGTCCGGTATAAAAAGTCATAAATTCAATGGTTTTCAACTTTTTACCCCTGCCCCTAAAGATGAAGTCGTTGAAAATCATTGAATTATCAAGAGTCCCCTTTAGGGGATTTATGGGTAGAATGACTTTTTATACTGCACTCATTTAATATAAGCACATAAAAAAAACCCTTCCGGGTTTTTTCAGCTTAATTTGTTGTTTTTCAATGCTTATATTTAAGGCCTATTTATTATTCTTTTTTTACATATTGTGAAGCTTTCTTATAATCTGACAATGCTTCTGTCTCTTTATTTAATGAGTAGTACGCAAGAGCTCTGTTTCTATATGCATCATAATTTTTAGGGTCTATTTCTAATGCTTTAGTAAAGAAATCTATTGCAACTAAGTATTCGCCTAAATCCATTTTTGCTACTCCAAGGTTTATATTTGCGTAAACATTATTTGGCTCTTCTTCAAGAACTTTTTCAAATAATTTTGCGGCTCCTTTGTAATCGCCCTTAATGTATTTTCTATTTCCTTCGTTAAACAAATCTTTCATTTTGTTAAATCTTTAGCAAAGATACGAGAGCTTTACTAATTAAGATTGTGTTAATTTAAATTTGGTAAGTTTAAACTAATAGTTTGTAGGTTTGAGTTTATATTTGATTTATTCTATTTTAGAAATGGTTTCATAAATCAATTCGTATTCAAAACCTTTTGAAATGGCATAATTTATAAGTTTTTGCCTTATTTTATAATTGTCGGTATCTTTTATTTGTGCTCTTTTTGTTTTTAAAAGGTTTAGCAACACCCTTTCATAATCGTCTGAATTTATGTTATTTAGCGCTTCAGCAATGTTCTTTTGTTCTATTTTAAACTCTTTAAGATTATATACTATTTTATTTTTACCCCATTTGTTAAATTTGAATTTATCTGATGCAAAAGAGTTTGCAAACCGTTCTTCGTTTATAAAATTATTGGCTTCTAAATACTCTATAATTTGTTCTTGTTGCAATTTAGATGCTCCATACTTATCTAATTTTACATAAATATCGTGTTTACACTTTTCGTATATTGCACAATATGAGCACATTTTACTTAATAGTTGTTTATAAAAATCATCGTCCATTATTTATAAAATAACTAAGTTTTTATCAATAAAACAGTTTTGTATATTTGCAAAAAATATATTTAAATGAAAGTTTATCCAAATTTATTTTATGCAAAAATAATGCTTTTTGGCGAGTATAGTGTTATATTTAATTCAATGGCTATTACAATTCCTTATTCTCATTTTAATGGCGAGCTTTCTTTTATAAGAAAAGATAGTTATACTAATCAGGAATTTGCAAAAAAATCTAACGACGATTTAAATTCGTTTTATAATTATATTCACAATTTAGTTTTACACAAAACCATATTGTGCGATTTTAATGATGTAAAATTAAAAAAAGATATAGACAAAGGCTTGTATTTTGAGAGCACCATTCCTCAAGGCTATGGTTTAGGTAGCTCTGGAGCTTTATGTGCTTCATTATACAATGGTTATGTGAAAAACAAAATAACCGGACGTTCAAATTTATCATTAAATCAGATATTAGAATTAAAAAGCGTTTTTTCTCAGTTAGAATCATTTTTTCATGGAACGAGTTCAGGTTTAGACCCTTTAAATGCTTATTTAAAGTACTCATTATTAATACGCAACAAGGACAATGTAGAGATTGTAAAACTTCCTGTTCCGAATTTAAATGGAATGGGGGCTATTTTTTTAATTGATACCGAAATAAGAGGAAATACTCAACCTTTAGTTAATTTGTTTTTAGATACATATAAAATTGATAAATTCAAAAATGCCGTTAATAATGAGTTAATTGTTTACAACAATGCCTGTGTAAACAGCATTTTAGAAGGGGACATTAATAAATTATTTGAAAATTTGCGTTTACTTTCAAAATTTCAATTAGAACAAATGAACCAAATGATTCCGTACACATTTCATAAATTGTGGGAAAAAGGAATATCTGAAAATAATTTTACATTAAAACTTTGTGGTTCTGGTGGTGGTGGTTTTATTTTGGGTTTTACAAAAAATTATGATGTTGTGAAAAAACAATTAAGCGAAATTGGAATTAGAACTACTCCTGTTTTTATTTCTTAATATGCTTGGTCAGTTAATGTTAGGCTAATAAGCTATTGCTTAAGAGCTTAGCCATAATTACTAATTGCTGCTAAAATATAAAAAAACTATTTTTTTGCATTTACCAAATTACGTAAAAACTCAACTTCTTTTTCTAAATGGGTAATACGTGTTTCGTAAAGTTCTTTTTCTTTTTTTGAATATGCATAATAATTTCCAGTATTAACAACTACTTCATTATTTGAGTTATTAAAAACATCCTAAATTCAAGTAATAAATGCAATTTCTTTAAAATTACCCAAATAAATCTTTAATATCATTAACAGTAAGCGATTTCATAATATTTTCGTCGGTTTGAATTATATCGCTTGCAATTTTTTTCTTTTTTGCTTGCAAATCAAGAATTTTTTCTTCAACAGTATTTTTGCAAATCATTCTATATGCAAATACTTTTTTCTCCTGTCCTATTCTGTAACACCTGTCTATTGCTTGATTTTCGACGGCAGGATTCCACCAAGGATCAACAATATAAACATAATCGGCTGCAGTTAAGTTAAGCCCTGTACCACCTGCTTTTAAACTTATTAAAAACACACGTAAATCATCATCAGTTTGAAAATTACTAACTGAGTTCTCACGTTGTGTAATATTATTTTTACCATCTAAATACTCGTATGAGATGTTTAATTTATCGAGTTCTGTTTTTATTAAACTTAACATTCCTACAAACTGCGAGAACACCAAAACTTTATGATTTACTGTTCTATGCGTAATATTATTAATTATTTCTTTAACTTTTATTGACTGATTAGTAAAATTAACATCACTTATTAAAGAAGGCGAATCGCAAATTTGACGTAATCTTGTTAGCCCTTCTAATACCATCATTTTAGATTTGCCAATACCCTGTTCTGCTATATTTCCAAGTAATTTATTTCGGTATTCGTTACGGTATGTGTCGTATATTTTTTGTTGCTCAGGTTCCATTTCACAATAAATAATTCCTTCTGTTTTAGCTGGTAATTCCTTTGCTACTTTTTCTTTTGTTCGCCTAAGAACAAATGGGTTTATTATTTTTTGCAATTCGTTAGCAATAACCTCATTTCCGTCTTTATCAATAGGGGTTGAGTAGTTTTGCTTAAAATTATTAATACTGCCAAATATACCTGGGTTTACAAAACTCATTTGTGCATATAAATCGAAAGTGTTATTTTCTATTGGTGTACCAGTTAAGGCTATTCTGTTTTTAGCTTTTATTAAATTAGAAGCCTTAAACCTATGTGATGCGGGATTTTTTATAGCTTGCGATTCATCTAAAATCAAGTAATTAAACTGAAATTTGCTTAAATTTTCAATATCTCTCAACAAAACACCGTAAGAAGTAAAGATTATATGATACTTGTTAAATTCTTTTGTTGTTTTATTCCTATCTACACCATAATGATAAAACGCTTTAATTTGAGGTGCAAATTTTTCAATTTCTGCTTTCCAATTAAAAAGTAATGTTGTTGGTACAATTATTAAATTAGGTGTTTTATCTTTTATAATTATTTGCTGAATAAATGTTAGAATCTGCAATGTTTTACCAAGCCCCATATCATCGGCTAAAATTCCACCCCATTTCATTTCGTCAAGAAAATTAATCCAATTAACACCTTCTTTTTGATAATGACGTAGTTCTGCCTTTATTTGCTTAGGTACTGTTGTTTTATTTATTTCTTTAAACTCATAAATTCTTTTTCTTTTTTCGGCAAGTTCTTCAATAATTTTGGCATCATCAATATTATCGAACAACTCATCAATAACAGAATACCTTAATTTTGATATTTCGAGTTTATCATTTTTTACAGTTCCGTTTCTAAAATATTTTTCGAGTTTATTAATCCATTCCTCTGGCATTATACCAACCGAACCATCTTTAAGTTGTATATATTTTTGTTTATTAATTACAGCTTTTTTAATGTCTGCAATACTCACATTATAATCGCCAAAGCTCAAATTTATATCAACATCAAACCAATCTTGCCCCGACTTAATACTTGTAGAAATTTTTCCTTTATGTGGTGAATATTTAAAGTTTTTGAGGTCTTTTAAGCCATAAATTTCAATATTTTGTGCGTTTAATTTATCGAAAAATTTATAAAACCATAGGTTATTGGTAAAATCATCGATATGCAAATAAAAGAATTTTGATGAAATTTGCGCGTTAAAATTTGGATGCAAACTGGCAATAATATTTAAAAAATCATTTTCAAGCTCTATATTTCTTACGTATTCGACAAGTTCGCCAGTTTCTTCATTTTTATATAGCGAGTTTGCGTTTGACGATAATAAAACCGTAACATTATTATCGTAAACTACCTGAGGTTGAAAAATTATATAGTCGTCTTGTTCTGAGATATATACCTGACTTGTTTTAAAATCTAGTTCAACTTTATTGCTAATAAAAGTATTTTCAGTAAAATTAATTTCATAATTTTTTGATAAAGGCTGAATAACGTTTTTAAAAAACTCATCTTTATGCTCTTTTATTATTTTTATATCATTAGAAAAACTATTATACAAAACATGCTCTTTATATGAAGCAATATGATGTAAAGCATTGTTGTAAAATAACATTTTAGAGTCCGAAGACTTAACATCTATTTTATCTATACCAATAATTTCATCATTAATTTTTATCTTTAATTCAACGCCCAAAAATTTGCCATCGTTGTAAACATTTATAATAATATTTGCATAATTTTGATATAAGTGTATCTCTTTAAAATTTTCTGCAGAATATTTATAATGATGAGCATAATGTGTGAAAATAAATTGTTGCTCGGTTAATTTACTAAATATTTGCTTAGAAATATTAAATTGTTGTGTTTCTTCTGTTTTTTCAAAATCTTCAATAAGTTTTATTATTTCCTCTTGCTCTTTTGTTATAACAACATCATTAACATTCACTGCATCAAGCAAATTAAAGCGTGATAATAAACGAGTTTGTGTTTTGTTTGGCTTTGCTACAATTGGCACATATATATATTTAACACCTTTGTTTCTTTCAATATTTACTTGCATTAACGAAAAAGTAACTACTAAATCTTTTTTAGTTTGAACAATAAAAGAAATTTCATTCTTTTCGTCTGAAACACTATTTATAAATTCTTTTATTGCTGGGTTTTCTCCATTAACAGGCAACAATCCATAAGAGCCTTCTTTTTTTAATACTAAAAAGCCTTTATTAACATCAAATTCAAAACGGAAAAAATTATCAAATTCAGCTAATTTTAATCCATATTTTGAAGTTGTTGCTTCTTTTAATTTTTCTTGCTTTTTTTCATCAAATACTAAATCAAAGAAATTGGGACTGCCTGAGCGTGAAATGATTAATAGGCAAAATATTTCTGTTTGCCTAAGTTTCTCCGATTTAATTTTAGTATTTTGTGTTGTTAACACTTCTATAACATTGTTATTAAATTTAAAAGTAACCTTATAAATAAAATTTTGATAATATTGATACTCGTGTAAAGTAAAAATCACACTATATTTACTTATATTTATATCTTCAATTATATATCTATCAATATCATTTACGCTATTAAAACTACTTGTAGCACTATATTCTTTAACAATACTTTCTGTAATATTTTTATAATCCGTTATTTTTACGGGTTCGTCTGACCTCCTATAAGTTTCTTTTGAATTGTTGTTAACAGTCGCCAAAGGTATATCCTTATTTCCGTTATCATTAATATACAGCAATGCTGCAACACTATGTTTACAAACCGTACCCCAATCGAAAGGACAAGTACAAGATGTTGATATATCGCCTTTTAGAATTCCACTTACTCGTGTTCTATATAGTTTAGTTCCTTTTATATTAATAGAATATGTGTCGGTTTTATCGTCGTACACAATAGACTTTATTGCTCCAGATTTATACAACTGCGTACCTCTTTGTGCAATCTGATTTGTTGTGTAAAACGATATGTATTTTTGTATTATATTTTTTTCTGCCATAAAACTATAAAGCTAAATTTTCATATATCTTTAAGTACGAATTTACCCCATTTTTTAAAGAAAAATAATCTTCTGACCCATTATTTATTTCTTGTTTATTATAATTTAATAAAGTTTCTATTTTAGCTACAGCATTTGAATATTCTAAGTCGTTAAATTGGTTTATTAGTAATCCACTTTTATATTTGTTTATAATAAAATCGGTATCGCCAATACCTGAATTGGTTATAATTGGAATTCCCATACTCATAAATTCGCCTTGTTTAACCGGAGAGCTTGATTGTTTTGAAAAAGTTGGCTTTATGAAAAATATTCCTAAGTCTATTTTTGATAATTCAGATGGCACTTGTGTTCTTTTGGCAGAAATAATTTCAATTTTTTCTATATCAATTTCGTGAGCTATTGCTTTATTTAAGATAGTTGCCTTTTGTTCTTTTGTAATAAATTTGAATTTTGCTTTTGGATATGTTTTCAATAATACTTTAAAAAAACCGAGCATCTCGTTTAACATATACCATGTTCCTATTGAGCCTAAATATCCTAATACTAATTCTGAATTTTGAGTTTTGAATTCTGAATTGTTAGATTTCGCATTAAACAGGTCTGTATCAACGGCACAAGGAATTACTTCAATTTTATTTTTAACGTTCCAGTCGTCAATCATTATTTGTTTTGCTTTATGGGTTAAAGAAACAACGGCATCGGCTTCAGTTAAAAATTGTTTTTCTTTCTTTTTAAAATAATTGTAAACCATTCTGTATTGAGGTTTTTGCAAATCCCAAATTTTTCCGTCAACTCTTTCATCTGCCCAAAAACCACGCATATCAAAAATAAACTTAAGACCTAAGTCTTTTTTCATTTTAAGTCCTATTAAAGCGGTAATATAACTTCGACAATGAACAATTTTAAAGTTTTTTTCTTTATGTAGTTTTATTGCAAGTTTTCTCATTTTTTTTATATCCCGCAAAGTAGAAAGTATTGCTGGTTTTTTGGTATAACTTACTGGATACCAATCAATATTGTTTGTTTTGCAAATTCCTTCAATTTCGCTTTTTTCTTCTTCAAAAAATTCGTCTTTTTCTGCCGAAATTATTGAAAAATGATATCCAATTTTTGTTAATCCAATAATATATGGAAGTATTTGCGACTGTCCGAGTTGGTCGGTTAAGCCGTCGTATGTTAGGTATAAGATGTTTTTATTCATTTACGTAACTGTATATTTTTCTAAAAATTTATGTAGTACAATTACAAGCCACAAGCGGTTATACAGGTAAGTTTCGCCTGCATAGTATTTATTTTTGAGTTCGTTTATTTTTGAATAATTAAAGATGTTAAATTTTTCGACAATTTGTTGCGATGTGTATTTTTCCAAAATATAATTAATATCGTTTTTTAACCAATTATTTAATGGAATTGAGAAGCCCCATTTTGGGCGGTCGAAAATTTCTTTTGGTAAATATTGGTACAACACATCTTTTAAAATATATTTTTGCACTCCATTTTTTATTTTAAAATTCGGGTTTAAATTTATAGCAAATTCAACAATTCTGTAATCTAAAAGTGGGGCACGAGTTTCTAAAGCAAACTGCATTGAAGCACGGTCGTTTTTTACCAACAAATCGTCTTTTAAATAATTTTTAACGTCGAATAGTGCTTGTTCTTCTTGGCTTGTTAGTTTGCGTTTTGTATTTATTTTTTCATCAAAAATTATAGATTCTGTATTTTTTAGAACCGAATTTAGTTCGTTTTCGGAGAAATAATACTGTTCTTGCGAAAAAATATGAGTTTTCAGCTTATCAATGTCATTATAATTGAATATATTAGAAACCCTTTTATACCTATTGCCAAAAGTTTTAAGTGTTATTGAAATTGGGTATCTAAACGTTGAAATAATTGGATTGTTTAGTCGTTTAGCCCAATTATACATTCCGTAACCATTAAAAAGCTCGTCGCCACCATCGCCTGTTAAACTTACGCTTACTTTTTCTTTGGCTAATTTCGATACCAACATTGTTGGAAAGCCAGAGCTATCGGCAAAAGGTTCGTCGAAAGTTTCAAAAAATCGGTCGAAATTTTCTAAAATATCGTGTTCTTTTACAATAAAAGTGGTATGGTTTGCCCCAATTTTCTCAGCAACTTGCTGTGCATAAGCTGTTTCGTTAAATTTTTTATTTTCAAAACCTATTGAAAATGTATTTAGTTTGGCTGATAGTTGTTTTTGAGCAATAGCTGCGATTAAACTTGAATCTACACCTCCGCTTAAGAAAACACCTAATGGTACATCGCTAATTAATCGTTTTGAAATCGAATCGTTCAGCAACTCGTTAAGTTTTTTAAGAGAATTGTTATAATTATTGTGTGTATTTGCTTCAATTTTATCTTCAATATTCCAATATTTTTTAATTTCTAAATTGTTGTTTTTATATTCGCCAAAACTAGCCGATGGAAATTTAAAAATGTTTTTAAAAAACGTGTAAGGCTCTGGAATATAGCCTAATTGCAAAAAATATGGAATTGTTGTATGGTTTATTTCTAAATTTTTATTTACTATTTCAAAAGTCATTAAAGCTTTTAGTTCGGAAGCAAAAATTAAGGTTTCTTGTTTTTTAAAATAAAATAATGGTTTTTTTCCTAATCTATCTCTAAAAAAATGTATTGTTTCGGTTTGTGTATCGAAAATAGCTATTGCAAACATACCATTTAGTTGGTTTACAAAATCGTTTCCAAACATTTCAAACAATTGCAAAATAACTTCAGTGTCTGAGTTGGTTTGCATTTTTAATTTATTTGAAATTATTAATTCTTTATAGTTGTAAATTTCCCCGTTGTAAACAATTATATATCTGCCACTTGACGATTTCATTGGCTGATTTGCTTGAGAGCTTAAATCTATAATACTTAGGCGTGTATGCCCTAATGCTACATTGTTTTGTTTAAAAACTGATGTGTTGTTTGGTCCTCTGTGTTGTAATTTAGAAACAGCTAAATTCAGCTGCATTGATAAATCGATATTTGATGTATATCCGGCTATTCCGCACATTTTATTGTTTTTGTATTTGTTTTTTCGAGCATTTGTTTTAAGTATATCTACAACATTTGCAAATATATAAAAATGTTTTAAATGTGATTATAATATTTGGGTTTTGTAATGTGATGCCAACAAATTATTTGTAATGAGCATATAACTGATGTTACAAATCAAAATTCGACATTAATAAAAACTCTCGTAAATATAAATGTTTAATTCCATTATAACCTGAAATTATTACAGTATCTAATGAAATAACATATTTAGGATAATTATCTTTTATTCTCTCCAAGTTTCCAAATTCACGAAGTTTTACTTTTTCATCGGAAATTAAATAAGCAACTTGTATATAAATTGTATTGCCATCTTTTTTAGCAATAAAATCAATTTCAAAATTATTAAGAACCCCAATACTTACAGTATAATCTAATTGTTTTAAATGCGAAAAAACTACATTTTCAAGAACCTCAGGTACTGAATAATTATTTACTCCAATTAATGCATTTCGCAAACCCCAATCTTCAAAAAAATATTTATTATTTATTTCAAATGTTTTTTTACTCTGAATATCAACTCGTTGAACTTTATTAATCAAAAAAGCATTTTGCAAATGTTCAATGTAATTTATAATTACCTTTGTTGATATATCTGTTTTTTGAGATTTGAGATATTCGCTTATTTTTTTTGCTGTAATTAAGTTGCCAATATTTACAGCGATAAATAAAACTAATTTGTCAAAAAAATCAACATTTCTAATTTTATATCTATACAAAACATCTTTATAAATAATTGTTGATACTATATTTTTTAAATAGTCAAAAATTACATCATCATTTTTTTGTAAATTTCTAATAAAAGGCAAACCTCCCCATTTTAAATATTTATATAAAGCCTCATCTGACGATTCAAAATTGTAGAAATTTAGAAATTCGAGGTATGATAAATTATTTATTTCTATTTTAAGATACCTTCCACTTAAGAAGCTTGCTAAATCGCCTGACAACATATTTGCATTACTTCCGGTACAATATACGTCGGCAATTTCTTTATTTTGAAAATGTCGTAATGCTTTTTCAAATTGAGAAATGTCTTGAATTTCATCTATGAAAATATAATTCTTCTCATCAGATTTTATATTTTCTTCAACAAATTTAATTAAGTCGTGATAATTTGAAATGAAATCGAAATCGTATTGTTCTTTATCTATAAATATTATATTGGCTTTAGCATTTAGCGATTTAATATACTCAACAGCCATTTTTAATAAGTATGATTTTCCTACGCGTCTTTGTCCTACAAAAACTTTAATTAAATTTGTGTTTATAAATGGCTTGATTTTATTAAGATACTGTTCTCTTATTATTATTTCGTTACTCATAAGTAAATGTTTTTGGCAAATATAAGTATTATTTACTTATAAGTAAATAAAATATACTTGTATTTTCTTAATGGGAGTGGAATTTATTAACAATATGATTTATATCAATGTATTTATTGTAGTCGTTAGGCACAAGGCAAGAAATGGGAAAAATAGTCGGAGAATTTGAATATTTATCGATAAACCTTACAATGCTTAAAAAAATGATTATTTTTGTAAAAGTTTATATAATTATGAATATGAATTTAATACGGTTTGATTGGGCTATAAAAAGATTGTTAAGGAACAAAGCCGATTTTTTGGTTTTGGAAG
>DYMG01000046.1:0-17336 GCA_020721655.1 Paludibacter propionicigenes
TTTTTGATAATTTTTTTCAAAAAATAATTATTGTTTATTTTAAATTTAATAAGGTAAGTTCCGGCAGTATAATTTGTTAAATCTATTGTTTCGTTATATTTTCCTACAAAATTGTTCGATTTTTCTGAAGAATATACCGTAGCACCTTTAATATCTACAATCTCGAAATTTATGTTACTTTGTTCGTTAATAGTGGTTTCAAAATTTACAAAATTGTTTGTAGGATTTGGATAAACTTTTATTTGCAAAGATTGGTTGTTAAGCGAAATAACAGAAGTTATAGTATCTATATAAATACCTCCACCAGAAGTTGTATCAACAACAAAGTTTAAGTTATTTTGAGCAGTATCGTTAGGAGTTATATATAAATCTTCGTAAGTAGAAATTTGGTCTAATCCAGGAATATCAACAATAATATGGTAGCCTGTACCTGTAGGAATGTTAGAAACAGTCCATTCTCCATCTTGGTTTGTTGATGTATTAGCTAAAGGCTCGTCATTAGGTTCTTGTTCAATGTAAATTTCTGCACCAGTAACAGGTTCACCGTTAGATTTGGCGTTGTTACTATAAAAAACAGTACCACTAAAATAACCGTATCCGGCTAAATTTTCTACTTTGTGCATTGTAAAAGTAATATCGGTTATTGTATCGCCACAGCCAATATTTACGTAACTTGCTTCGTACCAATTGGTAGTAGTGTTGGTAGTTTTGTAGTAGCTTGCAACAACATTGTTATAAGTTCCTTGTTCTACATTTGCTCTAAAAGTATAGGCATTAGGATAAACTCCAGTAAATTCGAATTTACTTTGGTTGTTTACAAGTGTTTCGTCTAATTTTTCGATGTGGAAAGCATTTTCGTTATATTGTTTAAATAGTTCAACTTTAACGTCGTTTTCGTTAAAAAACCCACCAGAATATTGAATAGTTCCGGCTAAATAACCTAATGGACCTTCGTGAATTTCAATACTGTCGGAGTATAAACAGCCGTTAGCATCGGTAATAGTAAGAATGTATTCGCCTTGGCATAAGTCGGTTATTTGGCTAAAATTGCTACCGTTATTCCAATTGTAAGAATAAGGAGCAGTTCCGCCCATAGCAAAAGAATTTATTTCGCCAATGCAACCACCACAAAAAGCAATAGTGTCGAAATTAAGAACTAATGGATAAGGTGCATTTACAAATATTTGAGATTCTACTTCACATTGATGCAAAACATCTGTAACTGTAAGATAATAAGTGCCAAGACCGATATTATATAAACTGTCGGTTCCGTCGCCTTGGTAATTTCCTGCCCAATTGTACGTTAAATTTGCGTTGCCGTTTGTTATATTTGCAACTACATAACCATTTGGAGTGTTATAACACAGAGGCTCTAAAGATTGTAGTTCTATAGTCATTTCGGGAAGTTCGGCTACATTAACAGAAGCCGAAGCTATTGCACCATCAGGTACTTCTTGTATTGTAACAGAGTACGAACCAGCAGTTGTAGCGTTAATTATTTGTGCATTTTCGTTGGTACTCCATAAATAACTGTAATAATTATTTCCAGCATTAAGGCTTATTCCTGAATTGTAGCACATTACAGTATCACTTACTAAATTAACGTAAGCAACTTCTATTGCTCCTACATCGCAAAGAGGAACGCAACGGTATGTTCCGTTAATATCTCTGTTTGCATCGGCAAGTCTTGGAACAGTATTACTTAACAAAGGATTGTGTGGTGTTAAATCGCCAAAACCACCGCTAAACATTGGGTCTATATTTGTAGAATGGTCATCAAAACCTGTAAGTTGTTGCCACAAGTTAAAATTAATTGCGGTAACGCCGTCGTTAGGATTTGTAAAAGGTGTTGCGTTAGTTGTTAAATAATTGTTATTGTTAAATTCGGAAAAATACAGTGGATAGTCAATGTAAACAGCAGTTCCGTTTGTTTTAATTATATTATTTTTAAATGTATTGTTAAAAGGCTGTGGCATATAACCACTACTAACAGAAGCGGATAAACAAATAGCAGAATCGCTACTCATTAGGTTAAACGAATTATTAATAAAATTAATATTTTCAACTGTTTTTGTCGATTTATCTGAATTAATATTTTTAGGCTGTGAAGTAGCATCCATTAATTCAATTCCATAAATAAGCGAATCGTTTTGTATATCAAAAATATTGTTGCTTACTATAAATTTTGCTCCATAATTATAACAATTTTCCATATAAATAGCTTTGTATGCTAAATGGTTTGTGTTGCCCAATATTTTATTGTTGCTAATAGATGTAATGCCATCGCTGTAATACATGTCAGCATAAACGTAATTTAAATACAAACCATAAGCAAAATCTTCGTTAAAAAGTGAGCCAACTGGGAGGTTTATAAGGTTGTTTTCAACTTTTAAATTTGTAATATCATTTAAATTTAAATTTTTTGCTGTTTGATTAAAAAAAGTACTATTAGTTATACGCAAATTAGTAACATAACTAAAATCAATTGCTGTTGCCCCATTTATAAATTCACAATTATTAAAAGAAAAATTATTGTATGAATAACTGGTGTTTATTTCAAAACAATAGCCTGCAGTATCGGCAATAAACTTACAGTTTGTAAAACTTAAACTATCGGCTTGGTAAGTTGGGTAAGAAGCATTAATATAAGTTACTGTTTGATAATAACCATTATCTACAGACTCTACGGTAATATCTTGCAAACTAACATTGCTTGACATAATATTAAAAACAAAATTGTCGGTTGATCTAATAATAACACTGTCTTTATTATTATCGTTAGATTTAAAAATTATTTTAGCAGGCGGAGTAGAGCTACTACTTCCTGCTACATTTATTGTAGTAACATTATAAACACCAGTGTTAAAGTTAAAAACAATTGTGTCTGCAGAATTTGAATTTGCATCTAAAGTATTAAATACAATATTAGGTACATTATCAGTTGGTTGTAAATCAACAACCTGCGGTTGGCTAAAACTTAGCGTAAAGCTAAAAAATAGCACTAAAGAAAATAGTTTCGACATCATATTTTTTGGTTTTAAAGAATTTAGCTACAATAATACAAAATATTTTGCCCAAAAAATATGTAAAAAAATAAAAATGTAAAAAAATAAATTATGTTATTAAACAATTACAAATCAAAATATTAATTTTGCAAAAAAAATAATATGACAGAAGAAAAAATAGCGATAAAAGAAGGAAAAAACTGTGATAGTGCAGGTAAATATATTGCACTAATAATAATATTTGCAATAATATCGGCAACAGGCTGGTTTATGTATTATCAAGAATCAAAAATAAATAAGCAAACTATTGTAAAATACGAAACGGTTACCGATGAAAAAGCTAAAGTAACAACAGAACTTAATGAGCTTTTGGTTCAATACGACGACTTATCAACTAATAACGATTCGTTGAATTTACAGCTATCAGCAGAAAAACAAAAAATAGCTTTACTTATTGATGAAATAAAGAAAACAAAAAACGCAAGTGGCTGGCAAATAGCAAAATACAAGAAAGAATTAGGAACACTTCGCCAAATTATGAGAGGATATATACATCAAATAGATTCGTTAAATACCTTAAATATAGCATTAAAAACAGAGAATACAACCGTAAAAACTCAATATAACGATGTTCAAAACGAGAAAAAAGTTTTAGAAGATAAAAATTCTGAACTTTCAACTAAAGTTAGTATAGCAACAACTTTGCGAGCAATGAATATAAATGCAATAGGAATAAACGAAAAAGGAAAAGAAAAAAATAAGGCTAACAAAGTTGAAAAAATAAAAGTTTGCTTTACAGTTGCACAAAATAAAGTTACCGAAGCCGGAAATAAAGATATTTACATTAGAATAACGGCACCAAATAATGTTGTGTTGGGCAATGCAACAACTATTTTAGACGGAACAGAAACTACTTATTCGGCTTATAGGTCAATAGAATATGAAAATAAAGATATTGATGTTTGTGTTTTTTGGGCAAACAATACAAAATTAGAAGCAGGTAACTATGTTGTAGATATTTTTGAATCGGGTAAAATTATTGGAAATTCAACATTTTTTCTGAAGTAAAATGCCATCAATACAAAAAACAAAAATATTAAACGACCCAATTTATGGTTTTATAAAAATACCTCACGGGCTAATTTTCGACATCGTTAGTTTACCTTGTTTTCAAAGACTAAGACGAATTAGACAGCTTGGACTTACAAATTTAGTTTATCCCGGAGCAAGCCACAATAGACTGCAACACGCTTTTGGAGCAATGCATTTAATGCAAGAAGCTATAGATGTTATAAAAACAAAAGGTACCGAAATTACAAAAGACGAGGAAGAAGGTGCTTTAATATCAATTTTGCTTCACGATATAGGACACGGACCATTTTCCCATTCTTTAGAATATAATATTATAGATTCTTTAACCCACGAAAAGTTATCGCTACTTTTTATGGAACAAATAAATGCTAAATTTAATGGACGTTTAAATATAGCCATAGAAATATTTAAAAACACATATAAAAAGAATTTTTTGCACCAATTAGTTTCGGGGCAGTTAGATACAGACAGATTAGATTATTTAAATAGAGATAGTTTTTTTACAGGGGTAACAGAAGGTGTTATTGGTTCAGAAAGAATTATTAAAATGTTCGATGTTGTTAACGATGAACTTGTTGTAGAAGAAAAAGGAATATACTCTGTAGAAAAATTTTTGATTGCCAGAAGACTTATGTATTGGCAAGTATATTTACACAAAACAGTAATATCTGCCGAAAGGCTTTTAATAAATATTCTAAAACGAGCTAAAGAATTATCGAAAAACAACGAACAATTATTTGCTACGCCACATTTTAGTTTTTTCTTAAAAACAGAAATAACTCAAGAATATATAGAAAAAAACTTAGATTTAGTGCTCAAAAATTTTGCATTACTTGATGATGACGACTTAATAACATCAATAAAAGTGTGGCAAACACATTCCGATAAAATATTATCGACATTAAGTCAAATGCTAATAAACAGAAAACTGTTTAGAACAAAATTGCAAAAACACGATTTCGACGACAAAGAAATAAAAGAAATAAAAACACAGACAAAACAAAAATTTAACGCAACAGACCAAGAATTAAACTATTTAGTTTATAAAGGCTCAATAAGAAACAAAACATATAGTTACGATAACGAAAATATAAAAATTTTAACAAAAACAGGCGAAATAAGCGATATTACAAAAATATCGGATATGCTAAATATGTCTTTTTTATCAAAAGAAGATAAAAAATATTACTTGTGCTTTCCTAAATAGATAAATTAAGCCATTTTTTGCTAAGGTAAAACACTTGGTTTCAGGCTTTTTATAAAAAGGTTAGGTTTGTTTAAAAAAAGTTAACATATTGTTAACATATCTTAAAATAAATATGTAGCTTTGATTATATGTAATAAGTGTGAATTAAAGTAGTGAGTTCTTGCATTAATATCACAAAAAAAAATTGAACTCGAAAAAAATAAAACTATATGAATAGAAAAACTTTAGTCATTTTCATTCTATTACTTTTTGCGTTTGGAGGTATTTACGCGCAAAATGTAATAAAAGGAACAATTAGTTCAGATGGAGTAACCTTGCCAGGCGTAAATGTTGTGGTTAAAGAAGCTTCAAATGTTGGTACAATTACCGACATGGAAGGGAATTTCACTTTAGCGGTTCCTGAAAACGGTAAAACATTAGTATTTTCATTTTTAGGAATGAAAACTAAAGAAGTAACAATTGGTGCAACAAAAGATTTTAAAATCAAAATGGAAGCTGCGTCATTAGAATTAAGTGAAGTAACCGTAACAGCACTTGGAATAACAAGGGAAAAAAAATCGTTAGGATATGCCTCGCAAACTGTAAAAAGCGAAGATATTACAGCTACACACGAAATGAATACAGCAAATGCACTTCAAGGAAAAGTAGCTGGTCTTAATATAACAAGCTCAAGTGGAGGTGTAGGAGCATCGTCTAATATTATTTTACGCGGACCAACATCGTTTACAGGTAACAACTCCCCACTATTTATAATAAACGGAGTACCTGTTGACAATAGTTTTAGAGCATCAAGAGACGGTTCGCCAAATTATGGTAACCCAATATCAGACATTAACCCAGACGATATTGAGTCTATTAACGTATTAAAAGGTCCGGTTGCTGCAGCATTGTACGGTTCAAAAGCTATGAACGGAGCTATTATAGTAACAACAAAATCTGGAAAAGGTATAAACGGCAAATCTGGAATGAATGTAATTTATACAACAGGATATTCATTCGACAAAGTGCTACGTTTACCTGAATTTCAAAATAAATACGGACAAGGCTACACAGGAGACGATCCTTCTGATGGTTCTGGATATTTTATTTATGCCGACGAAAGTTGGGGTGCACCTTTAGATGGTCGTCATTATACCAACTACCTTGGTGAAGATGATACTTGGGATCCACAACCAAACAACATTAAAGACTTTTTTGAAACAGGACATCAATTCGAAAATTCACTATCAATTGCTAGTACAGATGATAAAGGTTCTGTAAGGTTTTCATTCTCAACATATAACCAAAAAGGTACAGTTCCTAATACAGCATACAATAAATATAGTGCAGGATTAAATATTGACAGACAATTAACATCAAAATTAAGTACAGAAATAAATATTAACTACACTCTATCTCAAGGAAAAAATAGACCAGGAGTTGGATACGATTCGTATAACCCACTACAATCACTATTTGGATGGTTTGGACGTCAAGTTGATATGCAAATGCTCAAAGATAACTACGATAAAATTGACCCCAGTACAGGACTCCATTATAGTTGGAATCCGGTATATCACAATAATCCTTATTGGACACTTTACAATAATTTAAATACTGATAGAAGAGATAGAGTTCTTTCTACAGCAAAAGTTAATTATAAAGTATCTGAATGGTTAACTGCAAGTGTAAGAGCAGGTTCTGATTTTTTTGTAGAAAACAGATTTCAACAATTTAGAAAAGGAACAATTGATTATTCTTATATGCAAAATGGTGGTTTTTACGACGATAGAACAAAACAAAACACTGCCAACTTAGACGCTCTTTTAGTAGCAAACAAAAAACTAAACGATAATTTTACTATTACAGGAACTTTTGGTTACAACTATTATAGAAATTTCTTAGATAGAAGTAATACCGAAGTTAGAGGTTTAATTGTGCCAGATTTATACAATGTTGCTTATGCCGCTAATACACCAATATTAGTATCTTCACAATCAACAAAAGAAAATGTAGGCTTATATGGTTTAGCATCAGTTGGTTATAAAAGCATGTTGTACTTAGATGTTACTGCTAGAAACGACTGGTCATCTACATTACCTTCTGCCAATAGATCATATTTTTACCCATCAGTATCGGGTAGTTTTATTTTCTCAGAACTAATGAAAGACAAAGAATGGTTATCATTTGGTAAACTTAGAGCAGGTATAGCTTATGTAGGTAACGACGCCGACCCATATAGTATGAACTCTTACAAACAAAAAGTAGAAATTGGATCAGACCCTTCAATTATAAGCAATCCTTTTAATGGTGCAGTTTTCTTAACACAAGAAAATATTTTAAGAAACGACCAACTTAAACCAGAAACAGGAAACTCTTTTGAAATAGGTGCAGACATTAAATTATTTAATAACCGATTAGGCTTCGATTTTACATATTATAACACCACAACAAAAGACATTATTGTTCCTGTTTCAATTGCAGCTTCATCTGGATACTCATCAATGTTGGTTAATGCCGGTAAAATAAGAAATCAAGGATTTGAAATTATGATGACTATGGTACCAATTAAAAAAGATAATTTTACTTGGAACTCATCAATTAACTTTGGTAAAAACAAAGGTTTAATTATGGAAGTAGCAGAAGGTTTAGATAAAATTTATCTTGATGGTAGCTGGGCAGACCTTTATTTAGTTAAAGGGGAATCGTACGGAACATTATACGGAAGAGGAGCATTAAAAGATGAAAATGGTAAATATCTAATAAACCCTGCAACAGGTAGAATAATTAAAGACCCAGAACCACAAGCTATGGGAAATGTTACTCCAGACTTTAGAATGGGATTTGATAATAGTTTTACTTATAAAGCTGTTACATTCGAATTCTTAATAGATTGGCAACAAGGAGGAAAAATTTTCTCTCAAACAAATATGTGGATGGATTACTCAGGATTATCTGCTAGAACCGAAAACCGCCCAGAAGAAGGTTTAGTAAACGACGGAGTTTATGCCGACAATTTAACTGGAACTTGGGTAAGTACTGGCGTAGTAGATACAACACACATTGATGTGGAAACCTACTGGGGAGATCTTGCTTATAACGACTTTTCTAATTCAGTTTATGATGCTACTTATGTAAAATTACGTCAAGTAACTTTAACATACGAAATACCAAAATCATTAGTAGAAAAAACACCTTTTAGCAGTATGTCATTAGGAGTTTACGGAAGAAACTTATGGATTATTTACTCTAAACTTCCTTATATGGATCCAGAAGTAAATAGCTTAAATAGTAGCAATGCTTATGGAATTGAGGCAAATGCAATACCTTCAAGCAGATCTGTAGGTGTTAACTTAAAAATTGTATTTTAATATAAACCTTTAAAAAGAAAATAATATGAAAAAAATAATATTATTCAGCTTGGCATTAACATTAATATTCTCGTGCACAAAAAGATTCGACGATATGAATGTTAATCCAAACAGTCCAATAGATGTTCCTTCTCAAATGCTTTTAGCAAATGTAATAGCATCATCATCTTATAGCTTAGAGCTTAGATCTGGTTTAATTATTACAGACCAGTGGGTACAATACACAAAATCAACTACTTATATGGAAGAAGACACCTACAATGCCCGTAACGACCGTATGGACGCTATTTGGAGTACATTGTATAATCAATCTTTTGAAGATTGTGTATTAGCAATTGAAAAAGCAAAAGCTGATGGACAAGCTAACAATCAGGCTGTTGGTTTAATAATGAAAGGATACATTGGATATAACTTAACAATGTTATTTGGAGATGTTCCTTATTCTCAAGCTTGCCAAACAACACAGCAAATAATCACTCCTGCTTACGATGCTCAACTTTCAATTTTTAACTCAATTATAGCAGAATTAAATGAAGCAATAGCATTAATAGGAAATACAACTGAAGCAACTGCTGTAGAAGAATTAGCAAGCTACGATTACATTTACTATGGAAGAATGGACAGATGGAAAATGTTTGCTAACGGTCTAAAACTTCGTATTTATTTGTCTATGAACGCAGGTGGAGTTGATAAAACCTCTGAAATTAATGCAATTTTAGCAAGCTCAGATATTTTTCAATCTAGTGCCGATGAAGCTAAAATGACTTATGTAACTTCAGAAAATCCTGTTTATCAATGGATAAATCCAAGTTCGTCGAGAAGAACAGATTTTAGAATGAGTAACACTATTGTTGATTATATGATGGGGAGCTCTGCAGATTCTACAATGCCAGCCGATTTAAGATTAACTGTATATGCAAATCCAGTAAGTAGTGGTGCAGATAGTGCAAAATATGTAGGAGGAAGAAATGGTGAAAGTGGTGGTATTGCTGAAGCATCTACCATAGGATCGTTTTACAATCCATCAACACCTTGCTATTTAATGTCTTACACCGAGTTGCTTTTCATAATTGCAGAAATGGATACAACTAATGCAACAAAATATGAAAATGCAGTAACAGAATCATTCTTACAAAATGGATTAACTACAACAGATGCTACAACAGCATTGGCTGACCCAAAATTTGCATTTAACTCTGCAAATGGCGGAAAATTGGTTGGTGAACAAAAATGGGTGGCATTATTTGGACAAGGAAATGAAGCTTTTAATAGCTGGAGAAGAACCGGATACCCAAAATTAGCCCCTTCTGCAAATGCAACAACAATTCAAGGATTTGTGCCTCGTAGAATAGCTTACAATACCGATGAACATAATTTAAATAGTGCAAGTTTATCTGTTGGTGTTGCTAATTTAACACCTGCAACGGATTATATATCATCAAAAGTTTGGTTTGATAGACTTCATTCAAACAATTTTGGAAATAAATAATAATTGGTATAATAAACTTTAATTAATTTAATAGCTCGCTTAACTATATAAGCGAGCTATTTTTTATACCAACTGTATTATAAATACAGTTTTCCACACTCAGTATATTGAAAGTCAAACAGGTGTAATTGGTAATAATCTCACAGTTATATATTTCATTTTCAAAATCTTATATAAAAACAAAACTCTACAACATAAAATATTATTAAATTTTTACAGATAATAAAAGCATTTTTTATAAATTGCACAAACTTTATAACTTAAATATTAAATAATGAGAATTCTAAAATTATTACTAATAGGAACATTTATATTTTCCTACAATAATATTTTCGCACAAGAAGAAAATATAGCAGAAAACGATAATGGGTATAAATTTACCGATGTAAAACGACTACCAACAACAACAGTAAAAAACCAATATAGAGCAGGTACTTGCTGGAGTTATTCGGGCATTTCATTCTTAGAATCGGAAATAATTAGAATGGGAAAAAGCGAGGTGGATTTATCGGAAATGTGGGTTGTACGACACGCTTATAACGATAAGGCAGACAAATACGTTCGTTTGCACGGAATTTTAAATTTCGGACAAGGTGGTGCTTTTCACGATGTAACTGAAATGATTCGTGAATATGGAATTGTTCCTCAAGAAAAATATCAAGGCTTAAATTATGGAACAGAAAAAGATGTACACGGCGAAATTGATAAAATTTTAACATCGTACGTTAAAGCTGTTGTTGAAGACGAAAATAAACAAATTACACCTGTTTGGTTAAAAGGCTATAACGCAGTTTTAGACACATATTTTGGGGCAGAAATAAAAGATTTTGACCTTAATGGGAAAAAATTTACTCCAGCAAATTATACTAAAGAATTAGGTTTAAACATCGACGATTATGTTGAAATTACCTCATTTACACATCACCCGTTTTACACATCATTTCCCATAGAAGTTCAAGACAATTGGATGTGGGGAAGTGTTTACAATTTGCCTTTAGATGAATTTATGCAAGTTTTTGATAATGCTATCAACACCGGTTATACTATTGCTTGGGGGGCAGATGTTAGTGAAAAAGGTTTTTCGTGGACAAAAGGAATTGCTGTTGTTCCTGATGAAAATGTTGAAAATTTAGATAACGACGAACGTTCAAGATGGTCTAGTCTTTCTGAAAAAGAACAAAAAAAATTGTTCTATGAACTAAATAAACCTGCTAAAGAAAAACAAATTACTCAGGAAATTCGCCAAATATCTTTTAACAATTACGAAACTACCGACGACCACGGAATGCACATTATTGGTATTTCAAAAGATCAAAATGGAACAAAATATTATATAGTTAAAAACTCATGGTCTGATAAAGGTAGCCCTTATGCTGGTTATTTTTATGCTTCAGAAAATTTTGTGAAATACAAAACAATAGATATTATGGTTCACAAAAATGCTATTCCTGCTGCAATTAAAAATAAATTAGGAATTAAATAGTACCTTAAATACGCAGGGATATACTTATATGTCTGAAATTCAGTAAGGTGGAAGCTTTACATTGCAGGCAACCATTTACGACAAAGTCTTCCAGATTTAATGTGGTATTATACACACAAAACAATGTTGGCTAAGCATCTGCAATAGTTTAATTATATTTCACTATTACAGATGCCAAACCGAAATTTATACCAATTGTAAGTAGTTGAACATTAATAAAGCAACACGTTTAGAAGCACCGCTATTGCCTAATTTTTGATTAAGTAATTTATAATTTAATGATAATTCAGTAAGGTGGTTTTTGTTGTATAAAATTTTATCTAATTCAAACTTTAAATTTTGCTCATTTAATTCGTGTTGAATAAGTTCTTTAACAATTTCTTTATCCATTATTAAATTAACCAACGAAATATATTTTATTTTAATTAGTTTTTTTGCAATTTGGTAAGATATTTCGTTTGATTTGTAGCAAACAACTTCCGGAACACCAAACAAAGCAGTTTCTAATGTGGCTGTGCCAGAGGTTACTAAAGCAGCTTGCGACGATTGCAATAAATCGTAAGTTTTATTATAAACAATTGAAACATTATTGTCCGATATTAAATCTTGGTAATAATTTTTATCTATTGATGGTGCACCTGCCACAACAAATTGATAATCAGGGTAATATTTAACCACAGAAAGCATTATAGGCAACTTTTTGCTTATTTCTTGTTTCCTACTTCCTGGCAAAAGCGAAATTATAGGTTTTTCATCTAAATTGTTTTCTAAAGCAAAATCTTTAGCCGAAAAATTAGGCGTAATATGGTCATTTATTGCGTCAAGTAAAGGATTTCCTACAAAATCTACATCAAAATTAAATTTAGCATAAAAATCTTTTTCAAATGGTAAAATAACGAACATTTTATCTACAAAATCTTTAATTTTTGTAATTCTCGATTGTTTCCAAGCCCATATTTGTGGCGATATATAATAAAAAACTTTAAACCCGTTAGTTTTAGCAAATTCAGCAATTCGTAAATTAAAGCCAGGATAGTCAATTAATATTAATACATCTGGATTAAATTTTAATACGTCTTTTTTGCAAATTTTTATGTTCTTTAGAATAGTTTTTATGTTCAACAAAACTTCTAAAAACCCCATAAAAGCCAAGTCTTTGTAATGTTTAACAAGAACACCGCCTTGTTTTTGCATTAAATCGCCACCCCAAAAACGTATTTCGGCATATTTGTCTAATTTAAGTAGTTCTTTCATTAAATTAGACCCGTGCAAATCGCCCGATGCTTCGCCCGATATAATGTAATATTTCAATTGTTAGTGGTATTTACATAATTAATGTGTCGTTCTTTTTTGCTGTCGTAAATGTCGGCAATAGTAACTAAAATACCGGTTTCTTCTACTTCTCCAAATTTATAGTTCATTGCTGTTCCAAACGATTTCATGGTTGGCGATAAATTCATATAAGAATTTATAAGGGGTGGAATATTTTCGCCTAATTCTCTAATTACTTTTGAAAGTAATTTATAATCGTCTTTGTAATTTGGCTCGGTAAGTATGCTTTGCATAAACTCCTCATTATTATGATATTGTAGTGGCTCGCGAGGGTAAACTAAAGCGTCTTTACACGAAAAATGTTTGTTTATAAAGTATAGTATTAAATCTCGTGCTTTTTTATTGTAATCGGTGTACATTGTAACTTTCCCAAAAAAGTATTTCATTTCCGGATTGCTAACTATTAAATAACCTAAACCATCCCATAAATTATCTAAGGCATATAGCGATTTTCGCCCAAGTTTGGTTGATTGATAGTCGGGCTGAACAAAACTTCTTCCTAATTCAATTGTTGATGGAAAGTAATTTTGTTTAAAGGTGTCTGAAAATTCAAACAAGCCTCGTGTGGCAATAAGTGGTTTTCCGTGACCATCTTGCGGAGCTTTGTTTCCTAAAATATAGCGGTAGCCTCCTAAAATTTCTTTTCTATCGGGGTCCCAAACAATTAATTGCTGATAGGGTTCATCGGCAGTATCGTAAACATCAATATCGGCTTCTTTGCCTGTTCCTCCGCCTGAGTAGCGAAAAGATAATTCTCGCAAACGCCCAATTTCTAACATTACATTTGGCGAGTTGTGGTTATTTATTGAGTAAATTTCGTTGCCTCCATTGTTTGTTTTTCGAACAATACCCGAATTTTTTAATTCAGCCTCAATTAATTGTATTTCAACTGGTTGTATTATCTTTTTCATTTTCACAAATTGTAATTACAAACTTAATATTTATACATCAATAAATTATAAAAAAAATAAATTTATTTTTTTATTCTTAAATATACCAAATGCAACTACAAAATAATTCACTGAAAATGTGGTATTATTCAATAATTAGTCTTTTTTTATCTATTGAGTTAGCTCCAAATAAACCTATTACGTTTTCGCCAATAACATTTGAAACGGGGTTTCCAACAGATGTTGACATAGAGCTCATACCATTTTCCGATAATAATCTATAATATTCGTAATTTGCTCTGTCAATACTAATTAACTCCATATCTATGGTATCTCCATTAGTAAAATGTTCCATTCTTATAGGCATACTTATGCTACTACCATTAAACAAAGCATCGTCGAAAACATAAATGTCATTACCATCAAAGCCATTTACATAAGTTTTTAGTCGGTAAAAGTTTACAGTATTTGCTGGGTCTGTAAAGTTGCATGAAACTTTATAACGAGGAATATTTCCCTCGCCTCCACCTCCAAAAGGATTTTCAACTTTTTCGGAAGTTAAAGAATCTATAATTATGGTATTTGGCATAAACGATTTTGAAGTTATGGTTTTATCGTTTAAAACAATTTTTAAAAAATAAGTTTTTTGTGCTTCCCCAATTAGTGTGTCGTTTTGGTAAAAACCAGCTTCTTTTTCCGATAAAATATAAGTTTTGCCTGTGTTATCGTATATTGTAACTGTGGCGTTAGTAATTACTTCAAAATCATTTGATTCGTAAAAATTGCTCGATTTCGATAAAAGAACATAGTTTCCACCTAAGTTGTTAGATATTTTGGCTTCTACAACAGTTTTTTGTGCTGTATCTTTTAGTTCGAGTTCTATAACTTTTTCGCAAGAATTAAGAGCAAAAATTATAAATAAAATTAACAATCTTGTAGTAAACGTTTTCATAATTTAAAAGTTAAAATTATATGTTATTGATGGAATTATTTTGAATAACGATAATTGAATTGCTTCTGTTCTATTAGGATTTGTATCGCTTTGTTCAAAAGAAATTGAATAAGCGTTTTCTCTCATATAAACATTGTAAACCGAAAAATTCCAACTCGAATTAAATTTTTTAAGAATAGTTTGGGTTTCGCCTGTTTCGGCATTAAGTACTGTTTTTTTGTTCTTAGAATTTAACGTTACTCCAATATCCATTCTATGATAATTGGGCATTCTATTACCGTTTCTTTCGGAATACAAATTGTAAATTACACCTTCGTATATGTATTTACCACTGGGAAAAGTAACAGCATTGCCGGTATAAAAAACCCACGCCGATGAAATATTTAGCCTTTCTGTTATTTGATACATAGCTACTATAGAAATATCGTGTGTTCGGTCTTGGTGTGTTGGATACCAATCCCCACCGTTTATTTCGTCGAGTTTTATTTCGCTTCGTGCAAGTGTGTAGCTAAGCCAGCCGGTAAGTTTACCTTTGCGTTTTTTAAGGAAAAATTCTATGCCATAAGCACGTCCTTTGCCAAATAATAGCTGTCCTTCGGCAAATTCGTTTAGTGTTACTTCGGCTCCGGTTTTGTAATCTAAGGCATTTTGAATGTTTTTAAAATAAATTTCTGTTGAAAATTCAAATAAATTATCGCTAAAATTTCTAAAATATCCTAATGAGATTTGGTCGGCTATTTCGGGTTTAATATTGTTGCTACTTGGCATCCAAACATCAAGAGGTGTTCCACTTGTTGAGTTTGAAAGCATGTGTAAGTACTGATAGTTTCTAGAAAGAGCTGTTTTTATGGAATTTTGCTTGTTTAATATAAAATTAGCCGAAATGCGTGGCGATAATCCATTGTATGATACAACAATTTCGTTGCGTTTATATACGTTGGTGTCTATTATATCTCCATAGTTGTTATAAGACAAAATATTACCGGGTCCTATTTGTGTAAAGTTCGAATATCGTAAACCATAATCAATATTTATGTTTTGGGTAATTTTTTGTTCGTTAGAAATGTATAAAGCACTTTCTATAGAATATAAATTTTGAAAACTACTAGAGTTAAATCCAGATTCTTCCCTTACCTCTATATCTCCGGGTTTAAATGTGTGATTCATAATATTTCCACCAATTTTCAATTTGTTATTATTGTTTAAAAAATAATCGAAATCTTGTTTAAAATTAAAATCTTCAATTTCAGAACCTATTTGAACCAAACCATCTTTAATATTTATTTTGTAATTATAATTGCTATAAATAAAAGTTGTATTCGAAAATAGTTTTTCATTAAAAATATGATTCCACCTAAGTGTTCCTGTGGTATTCCCCCAATCGAACCCAAATACATCGCTAAAACCAAAATTATCTCTGCCAAAATAACCCGATAAAAATATTCTGTCGTTGGCACCAATTCTGTAGTTGGCTTTTAAGTTTAAATCGTAAAAATAAAGCCGAGATTTATTAAGGGTTTCTTTGTTAGAGAGTTTTAAAAACATATCGGCATAAGTTCGCCTCCCTGAAATAATGAAAGAGCCTTTATTTTTTATAATGGGCGATTCTATTGTTAATCTCGAAGAAATTAAACCTATTCCGCCATTTACAGAAATGTTTTTTAAATTCCCTTCTTTCATTTTAATATCCATTACCGACGATAGTCTGCCCCCAAATTCGGCTGGTGCCGAGCCTTTGTAAAGCTTCACATCTTTTATAGCATCGGAATTAAAAACCGAAAAAAATCCAAGCATATGCGAGGCATTATAAACCGGAGCCCCATCTAAAAGTATTAAATTTTGGTCGGCACCACCGCCTCTCACAAAAAATCCGGAATTGCCTTCTCCTGCCGATTTTACACCGGGCATAAGTTGCATTGTTTTTAAAATGTCTTGTTCTCCAAAAATAACAGGAATCATCTCAATTTCTTTCATCTCCAAAGTTGTTACACCTATTTCTGTTGAAATAATATTCCTATTTTCCATTTCTCCGCTAATAACAACTTCTTCTATTTGTTCAGAATTGTAGTTAAGTTCAATATTTTTTCTTATGTTTTTATCTAAAGTTATTTTTGCAGAAATTTCTCGCATTCCTATAAAACTGTATAAAATGGTGTAATTTCCTTTTGGAAGTGTTATGGAGTAAAACCCAAAAGCATTTGTGGTAGTTCCAACACCATTAAGGTCGCTAACAATAATATTTACACCTACTAAATCTTCGCCATTTGTTGCATCTTTTATAGTTCCACTAAGGGTAAATTTTTGAGAAAACACCAGAGAATTTATTGATAATAATAAAACAAATATAAGTTTGTTCATAGAAAACATTTTTGCAAATATCGTATTTAAAAACCAATTTTCAACCCGAATTAAGAAGTAGAAAATTTTTATAAATAAACGTTTACTGATTAATAGCACACTGATAACACAGACAACACAGATTAACACAGATAAAAAAAATCAGTGAAAATCCGCTAAATCAGTGTCATCTGTGTTC
>DYMG01000046.1:17436-20709 GCA_020721655.1 Paludibacter propionicigenes
TAACACAGATAAAAAAAATCAGTGAAAATCCGCTAAATCAGTGTCATCTGTGTTCCATTAATTTTTTGTTTAAAGCAGCACACAGATAACACAGATAACACAGACAACACAGATTAACACAGATAAAAAAAATCAGTGAAAATCCGCTAAATCAGTGTCATCTGTGTTCTATCGGGTTTTTGCGTTTTTTATTTTAATGATATAATAACCGCTTAAATTAACGCCTACATAAGTATAAAAACATTAATTATCAAATATATTTTGTTTTTTTCATAAATTTGCGTATATTTGTACTCAATCTAATTAAACAAAAACAATAATATGAAAGTTTTATTATCATATTTACTTATTATAAGTGCAATAACTGCCTTTGCACAAGGCGTTTACAACAATAGTGGCAGGATGGTTATAAATTCAGGAGGCTGTATTACCATAGATGGAAATGCAAATGGTAATTTTAGAAACGAAGGAACCGGAAGTGTAATTTCTGATGGAAATATATATTTAGAAGGAACTTGGACAAACAATGCTTCAACAAATGTGTTTACAAGCACAAATGCAACAGGAATAGTTAGTTTTACAGGAACAACAAACCAACAAATAGCAGGAAGCAACAAAACAATTTTTGAAAACTTAACTGTAAATAATGCTAATAATGTAGTATTGGCTCAAAATACCGATATTTTATACAATTTAACCTTAACCTCAGGAAAATTCGACTTAAAAGACAAAATAGCCAATTTAGATGCAAACGGCATAATTGTTAACGAAACAGAAACCAACAGAGTAACTTCTACCGATGGTTCTGGTGCTGTAGGCCACAATACCGGAACAATAATTGCCACACGCACATTGAATGCCCCTTCGGGTGTAAACCCAGCAAATTTAGGCGTTGTAATAACAACAACTGCTAATCTTGGTGCAATTACTATCACTCGTGGACACGAAATACAAACAGGTAGTTATAGTGGAACGCCAAGTTCTGGTGTTGCTCGTTACTACGAAATACCCGGTATGGGCGAATTAGATGTTGCAGGTGGAAAAACAATAAATATGTATTACTGGAATGCCGAACTTAACGGATTAACCGAAGCAAATATTGAAGGTTTTCAATGGGTTACAGAAGGCTCAGGCTCTTGGTGGACTCCTTTAGATGGTTCTGTAAACACATCATCAAACTTATTTACAACATCGGGAGTACCTTATGCACCATACCAAAGCTGGAGTTTAGTTACTTTTAACAATAGATTTACACTCGGTAGTACAGACACTCCGTTACCAATAGTATTAGCCGAAGCTAAAATATTGTGTTCAGAAAAAGGAGCAAACATTTCGTGGAAAACTCTATCGGAAATAAATAACAATTATTTCACAATAGACGAAAGTATTGATGGAATAAATTACAAAGAAATAGCCGAAATAGAAGGTGCAGGTAGTAGTAACTCTATAACTAATTATTTATATATAGATGAGTTAAACAACCAAACTAAATACTATCGTTTATCGCAAACCGATTTCGACGGAACCAAAGAAACTTTTAAAATAATGATGGCAAATTGTGCAAATACAAACAACAACCAAAATATTATACTTTACCCAAATCCTGCCAAAGAACAAGTAAACATTAAAATTGATAATTATAGTTTTACCGAACTAACAATAACCGATATTTTAGGAAAACAAGTTTTTACCACAAACATAAATAGTATAGACGGAATTATACAAATAAACACAAACAACTTAAGTCCAGGGGTTTACAACGTAAACTTAAAATCGGAACAAACACAAATAACAAAACAATTAATAATAACTAAATAAATAGCAAAATGAGAAAAATTTTATTCTTTGGAATTATTTGCATTTTAAGCATTTTTACAATAAAAGCTCAAAATGTAGGAATTAACTCAACTGGTGCCTCGCCTGATGCATCGGCAGGTTTAGACGTAAGCTTTACTAACAAAGGCTTGCTTATACCAAGAGTTGCACTAACAGCTACAAATGTAGCCGGACCAATAACTTCGCCAACAACAAGTTTATTGGTATATAACACAGCAACAGCAAGCTCGGGAGCAACAGCCGTAACACCCGGCTATTACTATTGGACAGGAACCGAATGGAGCCGTGTTTTAGACGCAGCAAGCGGAAAACCTTGGCTTTTAACAGGCAACGCTGGTACAGTAGCAGGTACCAATTTTATAGGCACAACCGATGCCATAGATTTTGTAGTAAAAACTAACAACACCGAAAAACTTAGAGTGCAAAGTGGTGGTAATGTGGGTATTGGAACAACTGCACCATCTTATAAATTAGATGTAACATCTACAATACGAGCACAAGACGCATTTGCTGCTGGCGGACAGAATATTATTATTGGCGACGATTCTTATTTAAGCGATGTTGATGTAGCTAATACCATGGGTGTATATGGCATTGCAAATACCGATAGAGGAGGAATAAAATTTGGTTCTGGTGGTGCTACAATTTTTGGTTATAACAATAACATAGGTATCGGAACCATTACACCAGCCTATACTTTAGACCTTAACACAGGTACATTTGCTTTTGGAAATGGGAATTCGAGAACTCAAACTCGCGATAATGCCGGTTTACAGGGAAATGCTGGTGCACAATCAGGTTTTTTTGAAACAGTATCACCTACAAATTACCCAGCCGGAGCATCAGGTTGGTGGCATTTATTAGATGTTCGTCATAGCAATACAACAAATAATTATGCAATGCAATTGGCAGGTAGCTTTGGTGACCAAAGATTATTCTTTAGAAAAACTAATGGTAGTGCAACACAAGCATGGACTGAAGTTTTAACAGGAAGCTATTTTACAAATAATGTTGTTACTATTGAAAGTACTAGCACCTTATCAATTACATCAACAACGTTTACTGTAATACCCGGCGAAACTATTACAATTAATAATTTAGCTGTAGGTGATAGGGTATTAGTCTGGTTTAGTGGTAATATGGATATGGATGGCACTGATTGGAATCTTGTTGACGTAGCTTTGTATATAAATGGCACTATGGCTTCGGTGGGCGGATTCGTAAGAACACATATTGATAGCTATAATGCGTATAATGATATGATAAATTATTCTTCAACAGCTCGTTACAACGTAACATCCGCTGGTAATTATACTTTTGATGTTAGAGCAAGAAGACACTATGGTGGTAATACCATTTATATCGGCGGCAACTCAAGTGACGCAAGAGAAGGTGTAATGACAGTTTTTGTAGTTAAAAATTAAAAAATATAAAAAT
>DYMG01000047.1 GCA_020721655.1 Paludibacter propionicigenes
ATAAAGAACGTTTAGGTTTACGCTTTTATCAGAAGTGCTTGTTTTTTTAGCAACACTTTCTTTATCGAAAGCACTGTTTTGCAACAAATTAGCATGTTGCGTAACTCTTTGTCCAAATGCGAATACCGCAACCATGGCAAGAGCTAATGTAAAAGTAAATCTACTCATAATAATATAATTTTAAATTAAACAAATATTAATAAACAACAAATATAAACAAATTATTTAATTAAAAACAACTACATGTTATATTTTTGTTTTCTTTTAGACTAAATATTTATTAAAAGTGTTGCATTTATAGAAAATGAAATTCTACCACTAAATCCCCTAAAAGGAAACTTTTGATAATTCAATGATTTAGATAAAAATATGAATTTAAGTTAAAGTGGTTATTTTCAGCATGACAACCGTATAAACTTTAGGTTCTTTATAACTTTTCATACCGAACTCAATTATGTTTCAGAAAATTTATACCCAACACCTTTTATTGTTTTAATGTAGTCTTGTCCTATTTTTTCGCGTAGTTTTCTTATGTGCACATCAATTGTTCTATCTCCAACAATTACAGAGTCGCCCCAAATTTTATAATAAATTTCGTCTCGTGTAAAAACATTGTTTGGTTTTGATGTTAGTAATAATAGAAGTTCAAATTCTTTTCGTGGGAGTAAAAGTTCTTGGTTATTTACAGTAACTAAATATTTTTCTCGGTCAATTTTAATATTGTTAAACAACATTGTGTTATCTATTTTAGCTTCTACTTTTGTGTTAAACCTTCGTAGTAGGGCATAAATTCGGCTAATTAATATTTTTGGTTTAATTGGTTTAATAATATAATCGTCGGCACCGGCATTAAAACCGGCAATTTGTGAGTAATCTTCGCCTCTGGCTGTAAGCATTACAATAATTGGATTTCCATATTCTGTTGAATTTCTAATAATTTCGCAGGTTTCTATGCCGTCTTTTTCGGGCATCATAATATCTAAAAGAATTAACTGTGGTTTATGTTCTTTTGCTTTTAATAAGCCATCGTTTCCATTAGATGCTATATGTATATTAAATCCTTCTTTTTGCAAATTATACGATAAAAACTCTAATATATCGTTATCGTCATCGGCAATTAAAATTGTAAAATCGTTAGGGTTTATAATATCCATTATATTAAAAATTTAATTTAATACTGCTCTTTTTCGTTTGGAAAATCTACTGATTTAACATCGGAAATGTAATTCTCTACCGAACCTATTATTTCTGCAGAAAGATTATTATATCTACGTAAAAAACGTGGAGAAAACTCTTGAGTAATTCCTAACATATCGTGTAAAACAAGCACTTGTCCATCAACCATAGAGCCTGCACCTATACCAATTACAGGAATTTTAACTGTTGATGCAACTTTTTCGGCAAGATTGGCAGGTACTTTTTCCAAAACAATTGCGAAACAGCCAAGTTCTTCGAGCAAATTAGCATCTTCAATAAGTTTATTTGCCTCGTCTTGTTCTTGAGCACGCACAATATAAGTTCCAAATTTATGTATTGATTGAGGCGTTAGCCCCAAATGCCCCATAACAGGAATTCCTGCTGATAAGATACGTTCGATAGATTCTTTAATACTTTCGCCACCTTCTAATTTTACGGCATGAGCGCCGGTTTCTTTCATTATTCTTATTGCAGAAAATAGTGCAACTTTAGAATTCCCTTGATATGTTCCAAAAGGCATGTCAACCACCACTAAAGCTCTTTCTGTAGCTCTTACAACAGGTTTTGCGTAGCCTATCATTTCATCTAAAGTAATTGATAGTGTTGTGTCGTTACCAGCCATAACATTCGAGGCAGAATCTCCCACCAAAATTACGTCTATTCCGGCTTGGTCTATAAGACGAGCCATAGAATAATCGTATGCAGTAAGCATTGCAATTTTTTCGTTTTTAAGTTTCATCTCACTAAGCACGTGAGTTGTAACTTTTTTAATTTTTTTGTGAACCGACATAAAATAAATTACATTTGTAATTTTTAACAAAAGTAGGCAATAACATTTTATATATTGCGTATTATGTCAATATTTTTAATATTTTTGGATTATGAAAAAATTAATTCCGTTTTATTTTTTATTTTTTATTATGTTTTTTTCGTGTAGCACTGATTTAGACATCAATGCCGATTATAAAAACATTCCTGTTGTTTATTCTCTTTTAGACAAAAATTCGTCGGTTCAATATGTAAAACTGAACAAATCGTTTATTGGAGATGTTAGTGCATCGGAAATGGCACAAAATCCGGATTCACTTAATTACAAAGATGCCGTAGTTAAATTAATTAAGTATAAAAATGATGTTGTTGTTGATGTGTTTTCGTTTGTAAAAACAGATACCATTGAAAAAGAAGATGGTATTTTTAGCAATGCCGAAAACATTATTTATGTATATAATGGCTATATTATTAACAATAACGAAACTATAAATGAGGTTAAATTTGTATTAGAAATAGAAATTCCGGGAATAGACAAAATAACCGCAGAAACAAAATTAGTTTCTGACGTTACAATTCTTGCACCATTAGGCTACATAACACCAAAAGAATTAGGACTATATAGCACAGATTATTTGATACCATCATATAAATTTGCAAGTGGAGAAAACGCAAAAAATTTTGAATATTACTTAGAAGTTTTTTACTACGAAGAAATAGCTGGTAATTTTACTTTAAAAAAAATATCTTCAAAACAAGGGAGCAAAACAGCTAAAACATTATACGGTGGAGAAAGTTTTGATTTTTCTTTAGATGGAGAAAGTTTTTACGGACTATTACAAAACAATATTAAAGTAAATGAAAATGTAGAAAAAAGAATTTTTTATTCACTTCGCTACATTTTTTATTCGGCAGGAGAAGATTTATCGACATATATTGACCTTACAAAACCAAATTATGGAATAGTTCAAGAAAAACCTGCATTTACAAATATAAATAACGGCTGGGGGCTTTTTTCAAGCAGAACAACTACATATTCGCTTTATAAAAAATTAAATTCAAATTCAATGGATTACCTACCAACAGGCTCATACACTAAAGAGCTAAAATTTTTAGGATATGTAGCAACTAGTAATTTTTATGGAAACAACCGTGAACTTGATATTGACAGTCTGTACATACAATTAAAATAACACAAATGAAAAAATTGTTTTTAATTTCACTGATTCTAACATTACCATTATTAACATTTTCGCAATTAGATTTACCCACATATAAATTTGGCAGAGTTTTAAGTTTAGCCAATAATTATTATGTAGATTCTATTAATTCCGACAAACTTGTAGAAGCGGCAATAGTAGGACTTTTAAAAGAATTAGACCCACATTCGGTTTATATTACAAAAGAAGAAGTTGACGAAATGAATGAACCATTAGAAGGTAGTTTTGATGGTGTAGGAATTCAATTTAACATTTTAGATGACACACTTCTTGTTGTAAACCCAATTCCAAACGGACCTTCAGAAAAACTTGGCATTAAAGCCGGAGATAGAATTATAGAAATTGATGCTCAATTAGTTGCAGGAGTTGGACTTAAAAACTCTGAAGTTGTAAAAAAATTAAGAGGACAAAAAGGCACAACAGTTAATCTAAAAATTTTACGCAAAAACAATAAAAACTTATTAGACTTTACAATTACTCGCGACAAAATACCAATTTACAGCTTAGATGCCTCATATATGATTGACAATGAGATTGGCTACATTAAACTTAATCGTTTTTCTGCCACAACAATGGACGAATTTAACAAAGCTTTTGCATCGTTAAAAGAGAAAGGATTAAAAAGTTTAATAATTGACCTACGAGGAAATGGAGGCGGCTATTTAAATACAGCCGTTAGCTTAACAAATCAGTTTTTAGAAGAGGGGAAAATGATAGTTTACACCGAAGGCTTACACAACCCACGCTACGAAGAATTAGCTACAAAAAATGGTGCTTTTCTTAATGGAAAATTAGCTATTTTGGTTGATGAAGGCTCGGCATCGGCAAGCGAAATACTATCGGGTGCAATTCAAGACCACGACAGAGGTATAATTGTAGGAAGACGAACCTTTGGAAAAGGATTGGTACAACGCCCATATTTATTGCCCGACAACTCAATGATACGCTTAACAGTTGCCAGATACTACACGCCTTCAGGACGTTGCATTCAAAAATCGTATGAAAATGGCGATAAAGATTACTCGGAAGAACTAATAAAAAGATACGATAATGGCGAACTTTTACACGCCGATAGCATTCATTTCCCTGAAAATTTAAAATACAACACCTTAAAATACAAACGTACTGTTTATGGTGGTGGTGGAATTATGCCCGACATTTTTACACCAATAGACACAACAAAAATTGCGGAATTTTATTCAAAATTAGTTAGAAGCGGAACTATATATCAATATACCGTAGATTATATGGACAAACACCGCGAAACGCTAACAAAAAAATATTCCGACTTTGACACTTTTAACAAAACTTTTGTTGCCGATAAAGACCTATTTGACGGTTTATATGCAAAAGCAGAAAAAGACAAAATAAAATTTACAGATGAAGATAAAGCAAAATCGCTAAAAGACAACACTTTGCTTATAAAAGCCTTAATTGCTCGCGATTTATGGGATATGTCGGAATATTTTCAAGTGGTTAATCCGGAAAATGACGCTTATACAAAAGCTATAGAAGCTTTAAAAAACGACAAAACATATCAAAATATTTTAAAAAACACTAAAAAATAAAATATTTGTATCTTTGTAAAAAATGAAAAATAAAATTCAAAATATCTATTGTTGTTGTAGCAATTAAAACTTACTACTGCTAATTAATTATATTAAACAATATAACCTGAGCAGTACTGTTCAGGTTTTTTTTTGAAAATAAATATGAAAATACTAGAAAATATTGAATTTGCGATAGGTAATACACCTTTAATAAAGTTATCAAAAATTTCTGATAACTTACAGGCAACAATTTTGGCTAAATTAGAAAATAGCAACCCAGGAGGCTCTGTAAAAGACAGGATTGCATTAGCAATGATAAATAAAGCCGAAGCCGAAGGCTTAATAAATTCGCAAACCGAAATAATAGAACCAACAAGCGGAAATACCGGTGTAGGTTTAGCAATGATTTGTGCAGTACGAAACTACAAACTAACAATTGTAATGTCGGAAAATATGAGTGTTGAACGCAGAAATTTACTACAAGCTTACGGGGCAAACCTAATTCTTACACCAGCAAACTTAGGTATGATTGGAGCTATAAATAAAGCAAAGGAGCTATCAGAAAAAAACAAAAACTCTTTCGTTCCTTTTCAATTTTCGAACCCTGCAAACCCACTTATACACCAAGAAACAACAGCTATAGAAATATTAAACCAAACCGATGGCAATATAGATATTTTTGTGTCGTCTATTGGAACAGGAGGCACTTTTACAGGAATTTCGACAAAACTTAAAGCTTACAACCACAAAATTAAATGTGTAGCTGTTGAGCCTAAAAATTCGGCTGTATTATCTGGCAACAAGCCAAATGCACACAAAATTCAAGGAATTGGAGCAGGTTTTATACCCGAAGTTATGAACACATCTTTAATTGATGAAATAATAACTATTTCTGATGAAGAAGCCTTTGAAGAAAGCCGAAATTTAGCAAAAAAAGAAGGAGTATTAGCCGGAATTTCGGCAGGAGCAAATATAAAAGCGGCAATAATATTAGCCCAAAAGCCAGAAAATTTTGGAAAAACTATTGTTACAATAATTCCAGACACCGGCGAACGATATTTAAGCACTAATTTATTTAACGTTAACATATAATTCTATGGAAGCCAAAATATTAGACACCATAACTAAACTAACCCAAAGTAAAGAATTTGAATTTCCGTTTATAGATTCGAGAAGTGAAAATTTAATGCCATCGACATCAGAACTTGAAAAAATTGTAAATTTACTTTTAGATATTTTATATCCCGGATATTTTTCAAATACCATTTTAAACAAATCAAATTTGCAATTTTATTTAGGCACAAATATCGACAAACTTAAAAATTCGTTATATCAACAAATTAAAAAAGGTTGTTGTTTTAATTGCGACAACACCACTGAAAACTGCGAAAATTGTGGGAACAATGCCTACGAAAAAACTTTAGAATTTATAAATCGCCTGCCAAAAATAAAACATTTACTTAGCACCGATATTGAAGCTACTTTTTTAGGCGACCCTGCATCTAAAAACCGAGCCGAAGTAATTTACTGTTATCCAGGCATTAAGGCACTTACGCATTATCGGATTGCACACGAATTACTACTAATTGGAATTCCTTTAATTCCGCGAATAATTACCGAAATGGCACACTCAAAAACAGGCATTGATATTCATCCGGGAGCTAAAATTGCCGAGTTTTTTGCAATAGACCACGGCACTGGTATTGTAATTGGCGAGACTTGCGAAATAGGTAAAAATGTAAAAATATACCAAGGAGTTACCTTAGGTGCCAAAAGTTTTCCTTTAGATGAAAATGGCAACCCAATAAAAGGAATTGCTCGACACCCAATTGTTGAAGATAATGTTGTAATTTATTCCGGAGCAACTATTTTAGGCAGAGTAAAAATTGGCAAAAATTCTATGATTGGCGGAAATGTTTGGATAACATCTAACGTTGCAGAAAACTCTAAAATACTCCAGCGTAGAGCCAATGAAATAGTTTTTACCGATGGTGCCGGAATTTAAAAACGTTTATTTTATATTTGCATAAAAAACTAAATGAAAGAAACACAATTATCAATTAAAATTACTGAATACGCGAACTTATTAGAACTAAACACTACTGATAGTGAATTAGTTAAGCAAGCAATGGCTATTTCAGAAAATGCCTATGCACCATATTCTAACTTTAAAGTTGGAGCAGCAGTACTTTTAAAAAATGGAGAAATAATTACTGGAACAAATCAGGAAAATGCAGCTTACCCGTCAGGACTTTGTGCCGAAAGAACTGCTTTGTTTTACGCTAACTCTAAATTTCCCGATGTTCCTGTTTTAGCCATTGCAATAGTGGCAAAAAGCAATAATGTTTTTACCGAACAGCCAATTGGTCCTTGCGGTTCGTGTCGCCAAGTTATTTTTGAGACAGAAACTCGATTTAAAAGTCCTATTAAAATAATAATGGTAGGGACTAAAAAAATAAGCGTTATTGAAAATGCCAAATCTCTTTTACCCATATCGTTTTCAGAGAACGATTTAAAATGAGGAATTTACTGTTAATATTTTTATTTCTTTTAAGTATTTTGTCTTTTTCACAAAATGCTTTACGATTTAATAATATTGTAACAGCCGATACTGTTTGGGTTTTTGAAAACGATAAAGTTATTATTAAATACACTGGTTATTTATCTCAAATTGAGGAAATTAAAGGTAAGGTTTTAGAAATAAACGATTCTATAATAATTATTGGGTCTAAAATTTTCGCTTTTAAAACCATTTTTAAACAAGTTGAGATAGCTAATATTCAAGGATTTAGAAAAATAACTAAATCGCAAATTGTATTTAAAACCATATTAAATGTTGGTATTTTAGCAGGTAGTATTTACTTACCAAATGTTTTTGTTGGCACTAATTTTTTACAAAATTATTTAATATCGTTTAGTAGTGGGCTTTTTGGCTTTGGGGTAAGCAATATTATTTATCCTACAAAAATAAAAAACACAAAAAACACAGCTTGGAAATGCACTATTATGTATCCAACAAAATTTTAGTAAATTTATTGGCAATAATTTTTGATATTTTGTAGTACGATTCGTTTGTCCAACCGGCTACGTGTGGCGAAAGCAGTACTTTTTCGGAATTTACTAAATAATTAAAACTTTGCGACGAATTATTTCCAAATATTTCCTCAAAATTAAGTTTTTCAAATTCTAGCACATCAAGGCAAGCACCTAATATTTTCCCGGTTTTTAGTTGTGAAACCAAATCGTTTGTGTTTACTATTTTACCTCTGGCGGTATTTACTATATAAATATTTTTCCTGAATTTTGATATAAATTCAGAGTTAATCATATTTATTGTTTCTTCGGTTTGCGGTGTATGTATGCTTAAAACATCGGTTTTTTCAAATATTTCGTCTAAATTTGTTTCTTTTGCAAAATTATTTGAATAGTTAAATTTATACTTATCGTAGGCAATTACATTTACATTGAAACCAGAAAGTTTTTCAGCAAAGGCACTACCCATATTTCCGTAACCAATAATTCCTACAGTTTTTCCGCTAAGTTCTATTCCTCTATTACCTTCTCTGTCCCAAATGCCTAATTTTAGCTGATTGTTGCATTTGTTAAGATTGTTAAAAAGCGACAATATCATTCCTAAAGCGTGTTCTCCAACTGCATCTCTATTTCCTTCGGGTGAGTTTACAACTTCAATATTTTTAACTTTACAATATTGAGTATCAATATTTTCTAAACCAGCACCTACCCTGCCAATAATTTTCAAATTTACTGCTGTATCAATAAATTTTTTGTCTATTTTAAATTTACTTCTAATAATTATTCCTGAAATTGTTTTTGATATTTGTAAAACCTCATATAACTTAATTTTGGGCAAATAAGTGTATTGAATATTATTTTGGTTAAATGTTTCTAAAAGTATTGGGTGAACTTCGTCGACAATTAAAACAGAGTTATTCATTTTTATGAAATTATTTGCCTTCTAATTTAAGAATTATTTTAATTGTGTAAATAATTATTTTAAAATCGACATAAATCGACATATTTTCGATATATATAATATCATAATTTAGTCGTTCAATCATTTCATCGACATTTTCGGCATATCCAAATTTAACTTGCCCCCAAGAAGTTATACCGGGTCTAACTTTTTGTAGATGAACATAATGAGGAGCTTTTTCAACAATTTGGTCTATAAAAAACTGACGTTCTGGGCGAGGACCAACTAACGACATATCTCCAACTATAACATTAAAGAACTGAGGTAATTCATCTAAGCGTGATTTTCGCATAAATTTACCAAATTTTGTAATTCGTGGGTCGTTATCGCTTGAAAGGGCTGGTCCATTGGTTTCTGAATTAATAAACATAGACCTAAACTTGTAAATAGTAAAAGGTTTTCCGTAAATTCCAATTCGCTCGTGGCTGTAAAAAATTGGACCTTTCGATGATAGTTTAACTCCAATAATTAAGAATACATATAATGGGCTAAGCAAAATTATAGCACTTACCGAACCAAAAACATCAATAAGTCGTTTAAGATTATACTGCCAAGTAGGCATTAAATCTTGCTTAATTTGTATTAAAGGTTCGCCAAAAAGTGATGATATTTTTGCTGTTCCTGTTATAATATCGTATAGCGAAGGGATTACTTTTATTTGAACATCTAAATCTTCAATTTTGTTAATTATATCTCCAATTTTTTTATGTTCGGTTGTTTCAATTGCTATAATAACTTCTTCTATTTTATATTCTTCAATAGTATTTTTTAAATTATCAAAAGTTCCTAAGTGTTTAAGTTTATCTTCCAATAAATATTTGTCTCTATCGTAAATACTTATAAACCCTACAAACATATAGCCTGCCGACTTTTTACTTTTTGATAGTTCTTTATATAATTTTAATGCTTTTTCATTGCTTCCTACAATTAAGGTGTTGAATCCAATTTTTCTATTTTGTATTCTATGTGCAGTTCTGGAGGTAATAATTACACGCAAAATATATGTTAAAACAAAGTGAAATGTGAATAATGTTGTAAATGAAGAGTAATAATCTTTATATGAAATAACTGTATCGTCGAGAATAAGTGCGAAAAATATTAGTAAAACGCCAATTAAAGAAACAAAAAACGTGTTCCATAGTTCTTTTAATCTCGATTTCCTATAAACATCTCTATAATAGCCATTTAAATAGTAAGAAAAAATCCAAAAAAGTGGTATTAAAATAATACCTAACACAAAAGTATTTGATAAATCTAAAGGAATATCTACTCCAAATTTTAATGATTCTATATAAATTTTTCTATAAAAATAGAATAAAGCCCACGCTAAAATTGCTGAAAAATAATCGAAAAGTATGTATTTAATTGTTTGTAGAAGTTTATTCATAACTAACAAGTTTAATATTATTTAGGAATATTTCGCCTTGTTGTTCGCCGTTATATAATGCCGAAAAAACCAATGCGTATTTCTCTTTTGGATTATTTATAATAGTTTGAGTTAAATCTATATATATTTTTTTCCAATTATCTGATGGATTAATCATTTCTACCTGCAAAAGTTCAGTATCGGTGTGTAATCCCACATAAAAATACTGGTTATTTTTGTATTCTAATTCTAAAAACAGTCTTCTGCTCGATGTGCTATAATATATTGGGTCGGTTTCCATATTTGTTGATGCAATAAAATCTGGACGTTCAGAATTTACATAAATTGCCCCATAACTTTCTCCAATGTGGTTTGTGTCTGCAATTAGTTGAATTGTTGTGTCGGTATCGGTATAAGGTGTTGTTCCAATTTTTATATCTACATCGTTAAAATCTTCTATCCAAAATTTTGCGTTGCTTATGTATGAAAATTTTGGGGTTAGGTTTAAAATTGTAGCTTCTGTAAGAATTGTATCGAATTTAACATAGTTGTAGAATGGGTATTCTTCGCGGCTTGCAGCAATTCCATTTCGTTTTATTCCGGCTCTTAAAGTTATTGAATGCTTTCCGGAGCTTAGTACTGGAAATTTTGCCGGAATTTCGTAGTTTCCTTGATACACATCATCAATATAAATCCAAACATCGGAAATACTATGGCTACTACTACCTTCTTTTGGTTGGTCTTTAATTTCAACCTCAACTGTATCAATTTGAATGTACGACGGGATATCTTCTTTTTTGCTATCGCAAGATTGAAATACAAAAAACGAATATAAAATTATTGCAATTAAATATTTACCCATTAACCCTGTTTAGTTTTATGCAACGAAAAGAAATAAGAATTATTATAATTTATTGTATTTGTTTTTCGGCAAATTTCATTTTTTCTAATATTTTATGTGCTGCTCTTAATGCTTTGTAGCCGTCATCTAAAGTTACAGGAGGCATTTTATTTTCAGAAATAGCTTTATAGAAGCAAGTTAACTCTTCCAAAATTGCGTTATTTTGTTCAATTTTTGGTTTGTTAAACGAAAATTCTTTAATTCCTTTTCCGTTTCCCAAATCTATATTAACAGCAAGAGGGTCTAATTCTCCGGTTACAGTTTTTATTCTAACAATTTCCGATGTTTTTTCGAGAAAATCAACTGAAATATACGCATCTCTCTGAAAAAATCTGGATTTACGCATATTTTTCATTGAAATACGACTTGCAGTTAAGTTTGCTACACAACCGTTATCGAATTCAATTCTTGCATTTGCTATATCTGGAGTGTCGCTAACAACAGCTACACCACCGGCATTAATATTTTTAATGTTCGATTTTACAAGACTTAGTACAATATCTAAATCGTGAATCATTAAATCTAAAACAACAGGAACATCGGTTCCTCGTGGATTAAATTGTGCTAAACGATGTGTTTCTATAAACATTGGATTTTCTATAATATCTCGCATTGCTATAAAAGCCGGATTAAAACGTTCTACATGACCTACTTGAACCTTAACACCAGCTTCATTAACTAATTTTACAAGTTGCTCGGCTTCTTCTAAAGTATTTGTAACAGGTTTTTCAATAAAAATATGTTTTCCTTTTTTAAGAGCATCTACAGCACAATCGAAGTGCGAAATTGTTGGAGTTACAATGTCAATAGCATCAACCTCATCGAGAAGGTCGCTCATACTATCGAAATTCTTAACATTAAGTTCTGCTGCTATTTTTTTTGCATTTTCTTTTTCAGGGTCAAAAAATCCAACTAATTGAAAGCCTTTTATTTCTTTTAAAAGTTTTATATGTATTTTACCTAAATGACCTGCTCCTAAAACGCCAATTTTTACCATGTTTTTTTTGCAAAAATAAAGTATTTATCAAAGCTATTTATCAATAAAAAAGTATTTTATTAACATATATTTAACAATAGACCGACGATTTAAATAAGTAATTAGAATATTTTGTAATTTTGATGAATTATTTAACTCTTTAAAACATGATGAAATTATTTATTTATTCGAGCCTTGTGTTAGTAGCTTTAGCAAGTTGCAACCAACCAACCAATGAAAATAAAAACAATGAAAAAGTTGATACTTTAGTTCAACAAAAAAGTGAAATTCAAATGAAAGTAGAGAAGTATGCAAAAGTTGATTTAAAAACCGACTTAAATTTGCTAAGTGAAAACGACAAAAAAATGATTCCAATTTTAATTGAGGTTTCAGAAATTATGGACAATATTTTTTGGAAAGATGCTTTGCAAGAGCCAAAAGATTCGTTTTTAAACAAAATTACAGATGAGTATGCAAAGCATTTTGCAACTATAAATTATGGTGCTTGGGACCGATTAGATGGCGACAAGCCATTTATTGATGGTTACGGCGAAAAACCAAAAGGTGCAAATTATTATCCAAAAGATATGACTGCGGAAGAATTTGATGCGTTAAAAGATAATAACAAAACCAGTTGGTACACTGTTTTACGCAGAGATGAAGCTGGGAAACTTAAAGTTGTTTGGTATCACCAAGAATATAAAGCTGAAATTGAAAAAGCAGCCGAATTACTTAAAAAAGCAGCCGAACTTTCTGACGACAAAGACTTTAAAAACTATTTAATTTTAAGAGCAGAAGCATTGCTTACAGATGAGTATTTAAAAAGCGATTTAGCATGGATGGATATGAAAAACAACACTTTAGATTTCGTTGTTGGTCCAATAGAAAATTACGAAGATGCTCTTTATGGTTACAAAGCAGCACATTCAGCTCAAATTTTAGTTAAAGATAAAATTTGGAGCGAAAAACTAAATCGTTTTGCAAAACTTTTGCCAGAGCTTCAAAAAGCATTGCCTTGCGAAGATAAATACAAACAAGAACCCACAAATTCTAATGCTGATTTAAATGCTTACGATGTAATTTACTATGCCGGCGATTGCAATTCTGGAGGAAAAAATATTGCAATAAACCTTCCAAACGACCCACGAGTTCATGCTAAAAAAGGTAGCAGAAAATTACAATTAAAAAATGCAATGCAAGCCAAATTCGACAAAATGGTTGTTCCAATTGCAAATATACTAATTGCCGAAAACCAAAGAAAACACATAAAATTCGATGCGTTTTTTGAAAACACTATGTTTCATGAAGTTGGACACGGTATGGGTATAAAATACACACTTGCAAGCAAAGGAAAAGTTGAAGTTAGAGATGCTTTAAAAGAAAATTACGCTAAAATTGAAGAAGGAAAAGCCGATATTTTAGGACTGTTTTTAGTAACTAAACTTACAGAAATGGGCGAATTTGACAAAAAAGACATTTTAGACAATTATGTTACTTTTATGGCTGGTATTTTTAGGTCGGTTCGTTTTGGTGCCTCTAGCTCTCACGGTATTGCTAATATGATTAGATTCAACTATTTTCTTGAAAAAGGTGCTTTTACAAGAGATGCAAAAACCGGAACATATAGTGTAAATTTAGAAAAAATGAAAGAAGCATCTAACTCGTTGGCGGCTTTAATTCTTAAAATACAAGGAGATGGCGACTTTGCTGCTGCCGAAAAATTGGTAAAAGAAAAAGGAAACATTAGCGAACAACTTCAAAAAGATTTAGATAGAATTAACGAAGCTAATATTCCTGTTGATTTGGAATTTAACCAAGGTTTAAAAGTTTTAGGATTGTAAAACTATTTATAAATATTAAAACGAGGATTGTCGGTATTTTTACTGAATCCTCGTTTTTTTTTAAATTAAACTTATAATTTCAAATAAAACTCTTTAGTAAGCTGTATATATTCTTTGCTATAGTTATGCCTTCCCGAAATTTCAATTATTATTTCTTCAAAAATAGTTTCTTGCTCTGTTTTAGAAAAATCGATTACAATTCTATTTATTTCTTTATTTGGAGTTGGTTTTACATTTAAAATTTTACACGGATATATTCCATATTTACTGGCTATTTCTATACATTTTACCTCCTCTATTTTCGGAATAATGACAATAAAATGTCCAAAATTGGAAAGCAATTTAACCGAATTTGAAATAAGTTCATCAAACGAAAGTTCGGTTGTATGCCTTGCAATAGTTCTACTCAAATTTTCCGATTTTAGTGAATTTTGAAAATATGGTGGATTAGAAACTATATAATCGAATGTTAAATTATTGTTTTCAGAAAAGTCTTGTAGCGAAACATTTAAGACCTTAATTTGTTTTTTAAACGCCGAATTTTCAACATTTTCTATTGCTTGTATTGAGGCATTTTCATCAATTTCTATTGCGGTAATTTGTGCATTACTTCTTTGTGCAAGCATAAGTGCAATTAAGCCCGTACCTGTTCCCACATCTAAAACATAATTTGCATTTCCAATATTAGCCCAAGAACCCAACAAAACGCCATCGGTGCCTACTTTCATAGCACAATTTTCTTGATTTACAACAAATTGTTTAAAAGTAAAATAGCTGTTTGCCATTATTTGTTCTCCCCAAAAGAAACTGCAATAACTTTAATTTTGCGTTCGTTTGCAGCCTGCGGACTGTAAACTGAGTTTTTTAAATCGAGTAAATTATCGCTTATATTTAAATCGGCAGAATCTTCGCCAAATGCAATACGTTCAAAAGTAATTTTTCCTTTTACTTGTGGGTTTCCATCAATATATTTTACAAAAAAGCCGTCATCGAAAGTTCTAAAATAATTTACAAGCGATTCTATTCTTCTTTTCGATAAATTCACATTATATTCAGTTGAATTTAATGGGCTTGCAAAACCCTTAATAACTATTTTAATTTCTTCGCCTTTAATTAGTAGTTCTTTTAAAAGTATTGAGAAATTAGTGAGTTTTGCATATTCTTTATCAACTTTTTCGGAAAAAAAGCTACCAATAGCTTCAACAGCTTCTATTTTTTTATTGTTTGCTAAACCTTTAGAAAACTCGTTTTCGTAAGTTTCAATCATTTTGGTATAAGCAAAATAAGTTTCGTTATACGATATTTGCGTTGTTGTATCGGTTGTTTTTGGATTTGGCTCGTCGTTATGAAAATATAGCGTAATTGGTATTAATTCTTTTATTTCTTTTTTTGTTTTTTGCACATTTACAAGTTGCACAACTTCCTCATTATGAATATTTAAGTGGTAAAAATCGTTACAACAATTTCCTATTTTATCGGTAAGCGATTGTTCTCTGTTCGACGAAAAAAATGCTTTTGTATTATTGATATTTTGATTATAATAAATATCGTTATAATTAGAATTTAAGCCCAAGCCCATATTTATAGGTTCGTTCCAATATTCTAAATTTCCTGATGATTTAAAAATATCGAATCCGCCAAAATTTGAGTACCATTCGCTACTAAAATATAAAATTTCCTTTTTGCTGTCAAAGTATGGAGTTATTTCATTATCAATGCTATTTATTACTTTCCCCAAGTTTTGTGCAGAGCCATTGCTACCATCTTCATAAATTTCCGAAACCCAAATATCGTATTTTCCAAAACCATCATTTCTATCGGAAGAAAAAAACATTAGTTCTTTTCCTTTATAATTTGTTATGTAAGGCTGTGTTGAATTATAACCCGGAAAATTAACGCTTGCCGATAGTTTTTTTGTATTCGACACTGTATTTTCACTAAAATCTCCCGAAAAAATGTTACATCTAAAAATATTGTTTATGTTTTTACACTTCGTAAAATAAATTCTATTTTGGTTTGTATTAAAGCAAAAATTTGAAATATTGGCACTATCATTACTTTGAAAATTTATTTTTTCTATTTTCGATGAGTCGGCAAAAAATAAATTTGCAATTAATGTATTGTTTATTGTGTCGCTTAAAACAGGTCGCAATGCAGTGAAATACTTATCATTACCAAATTTTGCAATTTGTAATTCTCCATAAATAGTATTTATTGGTGTGTCGCAATGTTCTATATTTAAGGAATTATTTTTTTGAAAACTCATATTTAAAGCATCTTCGCAAGAATGATACTCGTGCTCGGCTTTTTTTCTGTAAAAATCGTTTGTTTGATATTTATTTAAAAATTTTGTAAAATTTCTTTGTGCTAATTGATATTTCCCTAAACTTTTTTGAACTGTTGCTAAATTAAAATAAAGCATTGGATTGTTAAAATTGTTGATGTAAATTAAATTTTTGTAATGGATTTCGGCATTTCCGTAATCGTAGTTAAGCCTACACGCTTCGGCATATTTATACTCTAAGTCTTTGTTATAGGCATTATTTAGTGCAATTTTATATAAATACGATGCCGAGTAATAATTCCCATTTTCGAAATATTTATCGGCTTTGTTTATGTAACTATTTTGAGCTATTAAAGCTTTAATTGATACAAATATTGCTATTATTAAAAATTTATTTTTCATATTATTTATAAAGTTACTAAAAATTTATTCAATTAAAATAAATTCCATTTTTTCTATTGGTTCTATTCCTTCTTTTTGGTATTCCTTAAATGGTTTCGTAATTTTTGTATTATATTTTTCTATAGTTTTTGTGAAAAATTCAATTTTTTGATTTGTAATACTGCTATAATATTCATTAAATTTAGCGAATCTGCTTTTTTCGGCATCTGCTTGTTTATTTTTTGTAAGCATCAAATTTTTATAATTTTCATAATATTTTAATGCTAAATATTTATTTATTTCTAAAATTTCTTTATTTCTTTGTTTTACAACATTTTGTGTTGTATTGTATATAGAATCAATTAATAAATTAAAAAACGTTAAGGATTTCTGTCCTAATTTATTAGTATTAATTGTGGCATTTATTTTTTTGTAATTTATTTCTACATTATTTAAAATTGTTTTTAAGTTGGTTTCTACATTCTTATACACAGAATCTATTATATAATTTTGGATTGCTAACAAATTGTTAATAAGAATGCTATTACTTTCTAAAGAATCGGTTAAACTATTAAATACCTTAATATTGTTCCAAGAAAAATTTTCAATAAACCGAGTTTTGTTTTTTTCTAAATTATGCGACATATTTATTACTTTATTTAAGCTATCTTCAATAAAATGTATTCTTTTTATGTGTTTTGTGCTTGTGTCGTTTTGTATTTTTTTTAAATTATTTAATTGACTATTTATTTCAACATATATTAGTTGTAATTTTTCGTTTTTTTTAATATCAGTCTGTTGCAAGGCTAAGTTATTTTCATCGTTAATTTTGTTTTTTTCAATTATATTTTGAAATTCAATTAGCGAATTTGTTATTGTATTTTGTTGTAATATTTTTTGTTCTCTTTCGCCTATTTTTTTCGACAAATTGTTTATTTCCATTAAAATATTAGCCAAATTATTGTTGTTGAAATTTTTATTTTTCGCAAGTTTATTTTTATTCTCTTTCTTTAAATTGTTGATATGCGTTTGTATTTGAATTACTGATAAGTTGCTAATTTTATTTACTTTTGCAATAGTTTTTTTATACTCATTTTCATCGGCAATAGATTTATTTACAAGATTAACACTTTCGTTAATTGCCATTAAATTATATTTTTTGGCAACAGACAAATAATTATTTACGTTTTCTTTATACACATTTTCTAACGACTTAATTTTATTAGTGTAGTTATCTTTTTTTGCTATATTTAAGGCTATTTCTTTTTCAAAATTAAATTTTTCTTGTTTTTTAATATTAACTATATTTTTTTCAAAATCTGCAATACTTATAGGATAATAAGCTAATTGCCAATGTTTTTGATTTGACAAATGAGTTTGTAAAAATGTTTCTGCATTTGCAAAAACCATATCTTTGTTAAAAATTTTCACGAAATTTATTTTTTGCAAATTTGAATTTGATGTATTCTCGTTCTTTAAATAGCCCGAAGCTAAAGTTAAATCGAACAAATACCATTTATTATTTACAAAAACCACATTCCATATATGATTTTCGGTCAAAAAAACATCGTTTATTTCATAAAAAACACCTTTATAATAACCAATAATTATTGCATTTTTAATTTTTACAGCATTTAACATATCTGCAAACAAATGAGCATAACCCTCGCTTGTAGCTACTTTTTTATCAATAATTTCGCTACTATTTATTATTATTTCTGATGTTTTATAAGCTTTTAAATTAAATTCGATATTTGCAGTTATCCAATCTACAATTTTTACAATTTTTAAGCTATCACTATTAGCTTCCTTTGTTATATTGCTTGTAAGCTCGGCAACACTTTTCAAATTTTGCGAAAATACAATTGTTGAACTTAACAGAAATAAAATAATTAACCTCATTGTTTTATTTTCATTTGCTATAAAAGTAATAAGAATATTTTAATGATAAAATTTTACCAAAAACAATACAACCATATTTATGAATCTTTTGCACTATAAATATTACTTACAATAGGCAATTGGCGAGTAAAACCTTCTTCTAAAGAAATAATAGTTTCAGTAGCAATAATTTCGGTTATTGATTGTATATACTCAACAATTATTTTTTTAAGATGCTCATTATTATAACAATAAACCTTTGCTAAAAGAGAATATTTACCCGTAACGTGATGACATTCTACAATTTCAGGTATTTTCATAATTTTATTAAAAACATCTTGATGTGTTCTTATTGATGTTAAATTTACCTGCAAACCAATAAAAGCACAAGTATTATATCCTACATTTTTTGGCGACAAATTAAATTGCGAACCTGTAATAACATTTGCCTCTTTCATTTTCTGAATTCTTTGATGAATTGCAGCACCAGAAACATTACATTCTCTTGCAACTTCAAGGTAAGGCATTCGAGAATCTGTTGATAATATTGAAAGAATTTTTTTATCTAAACTATCAATTTGAAATTTAGTCGACATATTTTTATATTTTTATTTACAAATTTAAAAAATAAACCTATATTACGTTACAAATTTAATAAATTTACTAAAAAACACTTCTATATTGTTAAAAAACATAGTTAAATAAACTCAATATAATTATTTTTGATTTCATATAACATTAAATTATTGAATTATGAATTTCGACCCTGCATCAAGTTTACAAGATACTCTACATCTTGATTCGGCAACAAAAGGTGTAAACCAGCCTATATCCGATTCGGCAACATTCGCTTTTGAAACTGGCGACGATATGCTAAAATGCTTTCATGGCGAAAAAGAAGCTTTTCTTTACTCACGCCATTGGAACCCAACAAACTTAGAACTAAGCAAAGCCTTAGCCGCTATGGAAGGCACCGAAGCTGCTTGGGTTACCGGCTCAGGTATGGGAGCAATTACATCTGCACTTTTACAACTTTTAAAAGCTGGAGACCACATAATTACAAGTGTTACAACCTACGGAGGCACCTATGCTTTTCTTAAAAATTGGATTACAAAATACGGCGTAGAAGTTAGTTTTGTAAATATTAGCGATTTAAAAGAAGTTGAAAAAGCTGTAAAACCAAACACAAAGGTTATTTATACCGAAACAATGACTAATCCTATGCTTCAAATTTCCGACATTCCGGAACTTGCAAAAATTTCTAAAAAAGTTGGAGCAAAATTAGTTGTTGATAACACTTTTACACCAATGATTTTTTCTCCAATTAAACTTGGAGCCGATGTTGTTGTTTATAGTATGACAAAATTTATAAATGGGAAAAACGACACAACTGCTGGTGCAATATGCGGAAGTAAAGATTATATAAATTCGCTTATAGATTTAAACGATGGTACTGCAATGCTTTTAGGACCGGCTTTAGACCCTTTACGTAGCTCAAACATTCATAAAAACCTTTTTACACTTCACATAAGAATGAAACAACACAGCTACAACGCTATGTTTTTAGCCGAAAAATTTCAAGAAAATAATATCTCAGTAAACTACCCAGGGTTAGAAAAAAATAAAAATCATAATCTTATGAAGAGTACAATGAACAAGCAGTTTGGGTTTGGTGGTATGATAGCAATTGACCTTAAAACCGTTGAAAATGCTAACAAATTTATGTATATTATGCAAGAACGTGGCGTTGGTTATTTGGCAGTTAGTTTGGGATATTTTAAAACTTTATTTAGTAATTCTGGGAAAAGCACCTCATCGGAAGTACCCGAAAATGTTCAAAAAGAAATGGGAATGTCGGAAGGTTTAGTTCGCTACTCAGTTGGTTTAGATAACGATATTGAACGCACTTGGCAAATAATTAAAGAATGTTTGCAAGAAATTAAATTTATTTAAAGTATAATTTAAAAAACGAGCATTTTAATTTCGTAAACTAAAAATTAAAATGTTTATACACATAATTTAATAGGATTAATTTTGAAATACAACCGAAATTAATCCTATTTATGAGTC
>DYMG01000048.1 GCA_020721655.1 Paludibacter propionicigenes
TAATGACACTAAATTTGAAAATGCCCATTTGCGTTTTAGGCTGTTTTTTAATAATTATTAAATATGCTTATTGTAAATTTTATGATAACAGAAGTATTTTTCATAAAATTTACAATAAGTATAAATTTTATATTTAAGCAGGTATAACCTTTAATGCTTTACCAACTTTTGCAAATGCAATAAGTGCTTTGTCTAAATGTTCTTTTTCGTGTGCTGCAGAAAGTTGTACTCTAATTCTAGCTTCTCCTCTTGGAACAACAGGGAAGTAGAACCCAATAACATAAATTCCTTCTTTTAAAAGTTCTGATGCAAAATCTTGAGAAAGTTTAGCATCGTAAAGCATAACTGCACATATTGCCGATTCTGTTGGTTTAACATCAAATCCGGCTTCAATCATTTTTGAAACAAAGTATTTTGTGTTCGAGTGAAGTTTATCTTGCAAATGTGTGGTTTCGGAAACCATATCGAACATTTTAATTCCTGCATTAGCTACTGATGGAGGTATTGAATTAGAGAACAAGTATGGGCGTGAACGCTGACGTAACATTTCAATTATTTCTTTTCTTCCGGTAGTAAATCCGCCTATTGCTCCACCAAATGCTTTTCCTAATGTTCCGGTAATAATATCTACTTCTCCTTTAATATTATATAGTTCGGTAACACCTCTGCCTGTTTTTCCAACAACTCCTGCCGAGTGGCTTTCATCGACCATAATTAGTGCATTGTATTTTTCGGCTAATATTTTTATTTTATCTAATGGGGCAACATTTCCGTCCATTGAAAAAACGCCATCTGTAACAATTATTCTAAAACGCTGTGCTTGCGATTCTTTAAGTCGTTCTTCTAAATCTGCCATATCGGCATTGTTGTATCTGTAACGAACTGGTTTACTTAATCTTACTCCATCAATAATTGATGCGTGGTTTAACGAGTCTGATATAATTGCATCTTGTTCAGCAAAAAGTGGTTCAAACACTCCACCATTTGCATCGAATGCGGCTGCATAGAGTATTGTATCTTCGGTGCCAAAAAAGTTTGCTATTTTTGCTTCAAGTGTTTTATGTAAGTCTTGTGTGCCACAAATAAACCTAACCGACGACATTCCATATCCACGAGTATCTAAAGCTTCTTTGGCTGCTTTTATAAGTTCCGGATTGTTTGATAATCCTAAATAATTATTCATGCAAAAATTTAGAACTTTTAACCCGCCTACTTCAATTTCGGCTCCTTGTGCTGAGGTTATTACTCGTTCGTTTTTATAAAGACCTGCTTCTTTAATGTTTGCAAGTTCTTTTGATAAATGTTCTTTATATTTTCCGTACATTTTAATTTATTTTTTATTTGTTCAAAGGTAATTTATTTTTTTATTATATTTTGCGTTTTTAAAACCAAATTATATTTTGCGTTAATTGTATAAAACAAAAAAAAGTGAGATTTTCTCACTTTTTTTGTTTTATTATCTAATTTTTATTCTTTCTTTTGGGTTGGTTTTCCAACTACTTTTGGTGAAAGCATAATTATCATACGTTTTCCTTCAAGTTTGGGCATTTGTTCAACTTTTCCGTAATCTTCTAATTCTTGAGCGAATTTATAAAGTAGAATTTCGCCTTTGTCTTTAAAAAGTATTGTTCTGCCTTTAAAAAACACGTAAGCTTTAACTTTTGAGCCATCTTTAAGGAATTTTATTGCATGGTTTAATTTAAAATTATAGTCGTGTTCATCGGTGTTTGGTCCAAAGCGTATTTCTTTTACAACTACGTTGGTTGACTTACTTTTTTGTTCCTTTTGTTTTTTCTTAAGTTGATAAAGGAATTTCTGGAAATCCACAATTCGGCAAATTGGAGGAACTGTATTTGGTGATATTTCAACCAAATCAAGTTCTAACTCTTCAGCCATAGCTCTTGCTTTTTCTATCGGATAAACATCAGATTCGATATTTTCTCCAACTACTCTAACTTCTTTAGCTCTAATATACTGATTTATCTTATATTTATATTTTAAATCATTACTCTTATCAGGCATTCTACTGCTTTTCTTTATTGTTATCGCCAATATATTTATTTTAGTTTATATTTATTTTTAAATCAATTTATTTATTTAGTTGCAATTTAATTTCGTTGTTTATTATTTCTACAATTTGTTCAACGGTTAAATTTCCTAAATCTCCGCCTTCGCCTTGTTTTCTTACCGAAATTGTGTTGGTTTCTAATTCTTTTTCCCCTACAATGAACATAAAAGGTATTCGTTTTAATTCGTTGTCTCTAATTTTACGACCAATTTTTTCGTTTCTTTCGTCAATTGAGGTGCGAATATCGTAATTATTTAACAAATTTAAAACTTTTTTTGAATATTCGTTAAATTTTTCGCTTACTGGAATTATTACTGCTTGTTCTGGTGTTAGCCAAAGTGGAAATTTTCCTGCTGTATGCTCTATAAGAACGGCAACAAATCGTTCCATTGAGCCAAATGGAGCTCTGTGTATCATAACAGGTTGATGCATTTGATTGTCGGATCCTTTGTATTTTAGTTCAAAGCGTTCTGGCAAATTATAATCAACTTGAATTGTACCTAATTGCCATTTTCTGCCTATTGCATCTCGAACCATAAAATCGAGTTTTGGTCCATAAAAAGCGGCTTCTCCGTATTCTATTACTGTTTCTAAGTTTTTTGCTTTTGCTGCTTCAATTATTGCATTTTCGGCTTTTATCCAGTTTTCATCAGAGCCAATATATTTACTTTTATCTTCTTTATCGCGTAATGATATTTGTGTTATAAAGTCTTTGAAATCTAAAGTTTTAAAGATGTATAAAACAATATCTATTACTTTTAAGAATTCTTCTTTTAATTGGTCTGGTGTGCAAAAAATATGTGCATCGTCTTGTGTAAATCCTCTAACTCTGGTTAATCCGTGTAGTTCGCCGCTTTGTTCGTAGCGATAAACTGTTCCAAATTCGGCTAAACGAACTGGTAAGTCTTTGTACGATTTTGGTGATGAGTTAAAAATTTCGCAATGATGTGGGCAATTCATTGGTTTTAGTAAAAATTCTTCGCCTTCTGCCGGTGTATGTATTGGCTGAAAACTATCGGCTCCGTATTTTGCATAGTGTCCGGAGGTTACGTATAGTTCTTTTTGACCAATATGTGGGGTTATTACGGGTAAATATCCGTAGTCTTTTTGTACTTTTTTTAGAAAGTTTTCTAATCTTTCGCGTAGCATTGCTCCTTTTGGTAGCCATAGTGGCAAGCCTTTTCCAACTTTGTCTGAGAATGTGAATAGTTCTAATTCTTTTCCTAATTTTCTGTGGTCGCGTAATTTTGCTTGCTCAAGTAGTTCTAAGTATTCGGTAAGCATTTTTTGTTTTGGGAAACTAATTCCATAAATACGAGTTAGTTGTTTATTTTTTTCGTTTCCTCTCCAATATGCTCCAGCAATATTTAAAAGTTTTACGGCTTTTACAAATTCAGTATTTGGTAAGTGTGGACCTCTACATAAATCGGTAAAATTGTTTTGTGTGTAAAGGGTTATTGTGCCGTCTTGTAGGTCGTTTATTAGTTCAAGTTTATATTGATCGCCTTTGTTGGTAAATATTTCAAGTGCTTCTTTTTTAGAAACTTCACGTCTAACAATGTTGTGTTTTCCTCGGGCTATTTCTAAAATTTTTTCTTCAATTTTCTTAAAATCATTTTCAGATATTGTTTTTCCTTCGGGTAAATCTACATCGTAATAAAAGCCATTTTCTATTGTTGGTCCAATGCCGAATTTTATGCCTGGGTAAAAAAATTCTAAAGCTTCTGCCATTATGTGTGCTGATGAATGCCAAAAAGCATCTTTACCTTCTACATCTTCAAATTTGTATAGTTTTATGTTTGCATCTTCATTTATTGGAAGTGTTGTGTCAATAGTTTTACCGTTTATGCCTACTGCTATAATTTCGCTTGCTAAACGAGGGCTTATGCTTGTTGCTATATCAAGTCCAGATACTCCTTTATTATATTCTTTAGTATTTCCATCTGGAAAAGTAATTTTTATCATATTATTATTTTTTTGCAAAGATATTATATATATGGAAAATTTAAATGTTTTTCTTATTGTTTTTGATTATGGCATTATTTTTTTTAGTTTACTAAATTTACTGTATCTTTTTCTGCTGTAGTATTGATAACTGAGTTGTATATAGCCTTATGTATGCTTGTGCGTACGCCTAATTTAACAATTTTATTGTTTTCTGCAATTGGATAAACACGATTTGAAAGAAAAATGAAAATTATGCCAGTTTCAGGGTCTGCCCATACCATTGTTCCTGTGAAACCGGAGTGCCCAAACGATTTGTTTGATGCTAATTTTGTTGTAGGGCTAATTTTTTTGGCATCGGTTTCAATTTTATCAAAACCTATCCCTCTCCGATTTTCGGGGCAAAATTGGCATTTTGTAAATTCTTTTACTGTTTCTTCTTCAATGTATCTTATTCCGCCGTATTCTCCGTAGTTTAATAACATTTGCATTATTTTAGCTAAATCGTTTGAGTTTGAAAAAATTCCGGCGTGACCAGCAATTCCGCCAAGCATTGCAGCTCCCATATCGTGAACATAGCCTTGTATTACTTGTTTTCTAAAAGATACGTCGTATTCTGTTGGTGCAATTTCATTTTTTGGAAATTTATTTAGTGGGTTGTAGCCCATTGTATAAGCTCCTATTGGTTTGTAAAATTCTTGTTGTACAAATTCTTCCAGTTTTGTATTTGCCTCTTTTTCAATAATTTGATGCATATAATAATAACCTAAATCGCTGTATTTGTATTCTTTTTGTGGCAATAATGGCGATTTTGTTATTATATTATAAATGGAATCTTTATATGAATTTAGAACAAACATACTGTCGGCGAGTAATGTGTTTTTATTTGGTTGTGCAAATTTTGAGTAATATAGTTTTTTAGTTTCTTCGTTTTTCAATGTTAGTGTATAAAATGGTATCCAAGGTTGTAATTTTGATTGATGAGTAAGTACGTCTAAAATTAGCAAACTATCTTTATTAGAACCTTTTAAGTATGGCAGGTAAAATCCTAAATAATTGTTTGTGTTAATTTTTTTTTTATCGTAAAGCTTCATTAATGAAATTGTTGAAGCCACAATTTTTGTAACCGAAGCTATATCGTATAAATAGCTTGTTTCAACCCCATTATTATTCTCGTAAGTTGTTGAACCAAAAGCTTTATTGTAAAAAACTTTTCCATTTTTTGCTGCAAGAATTTGGCATCCTGGGAATGCTCTTTCTCGTATTGAGTTAATTGCAATACTATCAATTTTATTCAATTTTTCTTCGTTCATTCCTGCATCGTATGGCGTAGTATATTTTAATCGTATTGGTTTGTCGAAAATTATTCCTGTTCCAAATTTAAAATTATCATTTATTGAAATAGGCAATTTGCCTTTTGCAGGAATTCCGCCAAATATTATTTGTGCCGATATTTTTTGTGTTAAATCCCAATCGTTATATGAAACAATAACAGATTTAAAATTGTTTAAATTGCCAAATTTTGATAACACGTAAGGGTTTGCAAAAACATCAATAATAACATTTTTTGTTTTTGAAAGTTCGGATATTTGCGATATGCTTGTGTTTGAAATTCCGTAGTTGCCTGATGGCGAGTCGCTTGGTTTGTGAAAACTTACAATTATTACATTGTAATCTTTAAGTTTTGCAAGTGTATGGTTCCAAACATCTTGACTAATATTTTTATTTATTTGAAATGTTTTTACGTTTGCATACAATTTTAATGTTTTCTGAAATTCGTTTTCTTTTTGTTCTCCAATTACAATTGATGCTATTTTAAGTGTGTCTAAACCAATAAAAGGGATAAAGCCTTTGTCGTTTTTAACAACAGTTATGGCGTTTTCAATTAGTTTTTGGTTTAAATTTAAAGCTTTTTCGTTATTTAAATCTTTTGTGATGTTTGTAATGTCAATAATTTGTTTTTTGTTTAAGCCTGTCCAATATTTTACGGCTAAAATTTTTCTTACTTTTTGGTCTAAAACTTCCATTGATAATGTTTTATTTTCGATGGCTTCTTTAATTTTTGCCACGCCTAATGCTACCGATTTTGGATAAAGAAGAATGTCGTTGCCTGCCATAAGGGCTTTTAAATCTACCTCACCTGGTTCAAAATAATTACTTACACCGTTCATATTTAAAGCATCTGTAAAGGCAATTCCTTTAAATCCAAGTTCGTTTTTAAGCAAGTTTGTTGATACTTTGTGAGAAAGTGTTGTAGCTATATTTTTTTGATTATCTAATGAAGGTATATGAATGTGTGCAACCATAACGCCTCCAAGCCCTGCTTTAAAAAGTTGTTTAAAAGGATATAGTTCTAATGTGTCTAAACGTTCTTTTGAGTGGTTAATTACGGGTAATGCTTTGTGAGAATCGGTATCGGTGTCGCCGTGTCCTGGAAAATGTTTTCCTGTTGCCAGAATGCCGTTGTTTTGCATTCCTTGCATATAATTTTCGCCTTTTAGTGCTACGTTGTATTTGTTTTCGCCAAAAGAACGACTTCCTATTACTGGGTTTTTTGGATTGTTGTTTATATCAATAACTGGTGCAAAATTAATTTGGGCTCCAATTCTTTTGCATTGACTGGCAATTTCTTCGCCCATTTCGTAAATTAGTTCATTATCTTGAATTGCTCCAAGCATCATTTGTCGAGGATATGCAATTGTGCTATCTAAACGCATAGACAAGCCCCATTCCCAATCGCCGGCAATTAGTAAGGGTGTTTTAGTTATAGATTGGTAATAATTTGTTAGTAGCGACTGCCTAACAGGTCCGCCTTGAAAAAAAATAAGCCCACCTACGTGATATTTTTTTATAGTGTATGCAATATTATCGGTATGGCTTTTATCTTTGTTTGAATAGGCTGCTATCATAAAAAGTTGACCTATTTTTTCGTCAACCGTCATAGATTTTAATACGGAATCTACCCAAGCATTATTTAAATACTGATAAAATGGGGGGTCTGTTTCTGTTGGTAAATTTGCTGTTAAATTTTTACTTTGAAATGCACTTAAACTTGTAAGAAATAATGTCAATATTAATAGTTGTAACTTATTTATTCTCATCAATTTTTATTTAATTATTGTTTATTACAAAACTATTTATTGCTTTTTTAAAATTATTATAATTACAAAAAAGTTGCTAACAATTTGCAGTTGAATTAATTTATACAGCTTTTTCTTTGTATTATTTTGTGTTTTTATTTGGTATTATTTATTAAAATTGTTGTTTCTGCACAATATTTGCTATGTTAGCCCGATTATTTTTTCATCATAAATAATAAATGCTATGAGAACATTATTTTACACTTTATTTATTGCATTAAATTTCATATTTCATAATAACGCTTTAACGCAAGTAACTGTTGTTAAAAATTACAACTACAAATATAAATCAATAATTGATAGCAAATTAACAATTAATAATAGTTATGGAAATGTTAATATTGTTAATTGTAATTCTGATAGTATTTTGGTTGAAGTTAAAATAAAATCGACAGCTAAAAATGAAGAAAAAGCAGTTAAAAGGCTTGGTTTAATTAATATTTCCGAAATTAACGAAAATAATAGTTTTAGTATTTCAACTTTACTTTTAAAGGACAACATACCAAACAATGATAATGAGAGAGTTAATGTTGAATATACTGTAAAAATTCCAATTTATTTAAATCTTAGTATCGCCAATATGTATGGAAATATTAATATTGAAGAACATCACGGCAAGTTAAATATAAATTTAATTTACGGAAATTTTTATGCTAAAAACTTAATTTTTGGCGATTCAAGTCCACTATCAAAACTGAAATTTACATATTCTGATGCCAACATTACTTATTGTAATTGGGCTGAAATTACATCGGAATATACCAATTTAAACATTAAAAAAGCTAAAACATTAATACTAAGCACTAATTATACTAAAATTAAAATAGATACCATAAATTTAGTTAAAATAAATTCTAATTATGATATTTATAAAATAGAATATTTAAGCAAAATTGTTTCAAAAAGCAATTATTCTAAAATAACACTAAATTACTTAGATACCGACATAAAAACTGAAAGTAACTATGGCAATTTAACAGTAAACTATATTTCAAATTTATTTGAAAATATAGATGTTAAACACAACAACGGAAATGTTAAATTAATTATTGATGAAAACGCTTCGTATAAAAGCAATTGCTCTGTTAGCTATGGCAAAATTCTGAAACCTAAAAAAGCAAATATAAATATTTACGAAAATAATTCTACAGAAACCATTAAAGGAATAATAGGTGCCGATAAAAACACAAAAAAAACAGTAAGTGTTGTATGTAACTATTGTAATTTAGAATTTTAATAACGAAAGCATATATGTAATAATAGGAATTTGGCTAAACAGCTATTAGATTTATACAATTCATTTATTAGACTATATATTGTTTGTATTTGTTTTTTTTTAATTATGGTTAACTATTTTATATTAAAAACCATTGTTTTAAGCTTTCTGCATTAAAACAAACGAGTGGTTATATTTTAAATAATAGTTGAAATTATAAATTAAAACATACTTAATACTTCTCTCAATGTTGTTTTTATAAACTAACGATTTAGGTATTATATTGTTTTTTAAAATTTTAGCAGCAATCCAAAAGCCAAAAGACGAAGCACTATCGTGCTCTCCAACAAGATGTTTGTAAACTAATTGTGTTGAATTTGGAAAATTAGTAGAGCAAAATTCATCGTATATTTTGTCGCTAGAAAAATTGCCGTTATTTCCAGTAATTACAACATCAATATCGTTAAAATTTAAATTGTATTTTTGTAGAAAGTTTAATAATTTGTCTTGCAATTCATTTTCTGAGGCTTTAAAAATTGTAAAAACATCAATTATTTTCGCATAAGTATTTTCTGTTTTTTGTGTCGATAAAACAGCAAAAGTTGAACATTCGCCAGCCAAACAGCCTTCAGTTTTGGAATTAAGTAAATTAAAATTATCAATTTCACTGGTTTTCCAAGCCGAAATACGTTTTTTTTGTTCAAAATTTTCTGTTGTAATTTCATCAATTCCTCCAACTAAAATATTTTCTGCAACCCCCTCATTAATAGTAATAATAGCATCGGTTAGTGCAAGTTCAAATGCAATATTCTGATTAACGTAGGTCATATTATATTTCTTGCAATTTATCATTACGGCAATTTGTGCAGCAACGGTGTTGTGGGTCGATTGTATAAAAGATGTTGGGGTTAGTAGTGTTTCATTGTTATCAATTAGGCGATTTAAAAATTTTTCGGTATCGGTCATACAGCCTAAGCCAGTTCCAGCAATTATGGCATCGAGGCTTTCAATTTCGGCTTCTTGCATTGCTATTTTTGCCGATGTTACTCCCATTCGAATAATGTTAGACATTCTACGAAGTACTTGATTATCAATAAAATTTTTGTAATCTGGATTTATTACTTTTAAATATTCTTGTTTATAGTTTATAGGATTATCTAAAAAACTATTTTTTTCGTAAGTTTCTTGAGGAGAAATTGAGCATAATCCGTTTACAAATATATCTTTCATTTTCAATTATTTTTGCCAAAAATTAGAGTTGTATTGTTTCCCCCAAATCCAAAAGAATTGCTTAGAACTACGCTAATATCTTTGTTATCAATAATTTCAGTTTCGGGTTTAAAGTTAAATTTCTCAATTTTATTTTTCAAATTAATGTTTGGAAAAATTAAGTTATTGTTTATTGATAAAATTGAAAAAACAGCTTCAATAGAACCAGCGGCGGCAAGTGTATGTCCGGTGTAACTTTTTGTTGAGCTAAATGGAGGAACTTTATCGCCATAAATATTTTGTAGTGCTGCTCCTTCAGAATCGTCGTTGTTTGTAGTTCCTGTGCCGTGAACGTTTATATATGATATTTGGTTTGGGGTTATTTTTGCTGATGCTATTGCTTGTTTCATTGCAAGGGTTGCTCCATTTCCTTCGGGCGATGATGCTGTTTGATGGTATGCATCGTTAGCATTGGCGTATCCCAAAACTTTTCCGTAAATTTTTTTATTGTATTTTTTTACGGCTTTTTCCGATTCTAAAACTAAATATGCTGCACCTTCGCCAAGGTTTAAACCTCGTCTGTTTTCATCGAATGGCGAACATAATTCTTTATCTAAAATCATTAAAGTATTAAATCCGTTTAATGTAAATTTCGATAAGGCATCGGTTCCTCCAACAATAACACGGTCTAATCTGCCGGCTTTTATCATTCTTGCTCCGTTCATTATGGCATTTGCCGACGATGAGCAGGCTGTACTAATTGTTGCAGAAAAGTCGTTTATGTTTAGCGTTTTGCAAATCTCATCAACATGATTACTAACATAGTGAATGAAAATGAAATTGTTGTTTTCTGTTGATGACTCTAAGCGGTAGGTATCTTCTGTAATATCCATTCCACCAACTGTACTTGCCGAAATTATTCCAGTTTTTAGTCCATCGTTAATGTCAATGTTTGAATTTTCAAATGCTTGTTTTGCTGCAATTAAAGCTAATAATGTGCTTCTTGAGTGTTTTTTATAATCGATAATTCCCGAAATTTTGGCTAATTCTTCGTTTGAATAAGCAACTTCCCCGACAACAAATTCGTTTTTGTGAACGGTATTTAAATATTGAATTGGTTTTATTCCGGTTTTTTTTGCTTTTAGAGAGACCAATGTTTCAGAAACGTTATTTCCTATTGCTGAAATAATTCCTAATCCAGTTATATAAATATTGCACATAAACTATTTTATATTGTAGAAATTATTTGTTTGCTTTAATAAATTCTGCAATAGTTTTTATTGAATAAAATATTTCTTTTCCTTTGCTTGAATCTTGAATTTTTATTCCGTAATCTTTTTCTAAAAGTACAATTAGTTCTAAAGCATCTATTGAATCTAAGCCTAATCCACCGCCAAAAAGTGGTGCGTTTTCATCAATATCTTCTGGTTTAACATCTTCTAAATTAAGTTGTTCAATTATTTGCTCTTTTAATTTTTGTATTAACTCTTCCATATAAAATTATTCTGTAAAATTAGTTTTTAAATTATCGTTGTCAAAAGTATAATTATTTTTTGTATTCTCAATAAGTTCTACTAAAAACAAGTTTGCATTAAAGTTATCTTTTTTATCTATTTCTACCCAACCTGTTATGCAGGCTTTAATTTTTTTATTATTTTCAAAAACATCTGATAAATAGCTGTATATGAGGTTTGAATTAAATTTTTCGCTTACTAAAAGAGCTATTTCACCACGTATTTCATTTTTTATGCAAATTTCGCCAATCATTATGTTTGGTAGTGTGTAAACAAATAGCGATGGACTTGGAATGCCTTCTTTGTCGATTACTGAATTGTAAAATTTTGAATCTACATCTATTGTACTTGAGGAATTACTAATTATTATTGCTATTTCGTTTGGTTTGTATTTATTTTTTAAATTTTCTTGGTGTAATAAAATTTCTGTGCTTAAAAATCCTAATTTACTTAGTTTATCCATTTTAAAGTATTTTGGATAATTAATTTCAAATTTGTTATAAATTGATTTAAGAAAAATTGTAAATGACTCCGATTCTAAATTTGTTAAAACAGTGGTTTTATTAATAGTTAAAGCTTTGTTTGTTAGACTTATGTGTTTTGTTATTTTCATAATTAGCTGTGTTTTTTTAATAGTAATGATGCGTTACTTCCGCCAAAACCCGATGCAATTTTAAGTACTGTATTTACTTCTGTATTTGTGTTTTTATCAATAATATTAATATTTTCGACTGTTCCTTTTTCTAAAAAGCCCATAGTTTTGAATAATATATTATTTTGCATTGAGTAAATGCTTAGTGCTGTTTCTATAATTCCTGCTGCACCCAATGTATGTCCAAAATATCCTTTAAAACTATTTGTTGGTACATTTTCTAAATTACAACGTTTTATAGCTACCGATTCCATATCGTCGTTATATATTGTTGCTGTTCCGTGTGCCGAAATAAAGTCTATTTTTGGTTCGTTTTTAAGTATTGAGTCTATTGCCTCAAAAAGCCCTTCGGCTGTACGCGACGGGCCAGAAATGTGATTAGCATCGTTACTAGTAGCGCCGCTAACAAATTCTATTTTAGGAGTTAACGCCAAACATTCGTAGTTGGTAAGTAAAATAGTTGCAACACCTTCGCCTAAACTTAATCCATCTCTGTTTTTGTCGAATGGTTTGCAAGGATTGGGGCTTATAGATTTGAATGAAAGAAAGCCTGCAATAACGAAATCGGTTAGAATATCGGCACCAACAACAATTGCATTATCGCATTTGTTGTTTTGTATCATTCTGGTTGCGGTTGTAATTGCCTGAACTCCAGAAATACAGGCGTTTGATATTATTATTGGTTCTGTTTTAATGTTAAAATAATTTGCAACAATTTGTGCCGATTTCCATAAATTTATTCGGTCTTCGGTATAATTTTTTGCTTTTTCTGGATTAAGTAACTCAATGTTTCCTTTTGTTGTAGATAAAATAAAAGCTGTTTTATCGGTAATTTTAATGTTAGAATCGAAAAATGCTTTTCTTATTGAAAACACTAAAAATTTTTCAAATGTTGTAAAAAAGTTGTCGGTAAAATCATCAAAAATTATTTTTCTATTAACTGCCGATAATTGAGTAGGTTCATTAATATTCTCGAAATTATTATGCAGTTTTATGCCTGTTTGTTCGTTTAATATGCTTGTAATATTTTCCGAAATGCTTGTTCCTAAAGATGTTACTATATTATATCCTGCAAAAAATGCTTTCATTTTTGTAGCTAAATTTAATTTTTGTAAAGGTATAAAAGTTATTAAAGTTTTGATGTTGATTTTTACTAGTTTTTTAGCTTTTTTCTTTTAAATTGTAGTAAATTGATATTAAAATAGTGGAAACGAACATTAATAAAAGCTTTATAATTTCAAATTTAACGCTTAATAAGTTTTCATTTCGTAAAAAAATGTTGTAATATCCATTTATAGACCAATTTAAAGGCGATAATTTGCTTATTATGAGCATTGTATCGTTCATTACATAAATTGGCACCCAAATTCCTCCAATTGCGGCTAAAATTACAATAGAAAGGCTTCCAAAAATTGCTGCTTGATGTTGATTTTTTGCAATAGTACCAATTAAAACAGAGTAGCCTGATGCTGCTAAACCAATAAAAGTTGTGAAAATTAAAATATTTAAAAGTTGGTAATTATTTACAATTACTAACATTGGCATATTTACTAAAGGTAAAATATATACACCTATACCAATAAGTATAAAAGCCTGAATTACAGCAATTAATGTAAAAACAAACACCTTACTCATCAATAAAAAACAATAAGAAACTGGCGTTGATTTTAGTCGTATTAAAGTTCCTTCTATTTTTTCGTAAATAATTTGCCCGGAAAGTGGTATTACTATAAAGAAAATTGCAAAAATTGTCCAAGCCGGAACATTGTGTTGTGTTGATGTTGGTAATTTTTGATTTGAGTATTTCCCTACGGTTTTTTCCTTTATTGTTATTGAATTTATTGGGAAATTGTTGTTATTTTCTCTACCGGTTATTTTTTTAATAGTTTTTGTGTACGATTTAAAAACAAGTTGGGTTTGAACTTTTGCAACTATTTCGTTAATGCTCGAAATTATTGATGTTTTAAATGTTGAGTTTATTACTGGATCGAAAAATATTTCTATTTCGGAATTGTTATTTGTGTTTGTTTTGCTTGTTTTGCTATTTAAATTTGGCATTTGTATTTTTATTTCTTTTGATATTATTTTTTTCAGATTTCGAGTGGTTTTTTGTGGAATGTATAGTGCTAATTTATATTTACCTTTATTTACTAAATTTTTGGCATTTTGTAGGTCTATTGAGTCTTTTTGTTCGTTTAAAACAGTTATTTCAAAAATTTTAGATGAATCTAAAACCTCTGTAATTGTTTGTCCAACAATGTCTTTGTCATCATCAACAATAATTATTTTAATTTTTTCTTGGTTTAATGCTTTAAAAGTAGAATCTTGTAAAAGTGTCATTATTAATACCAACATAATTGGCATTAAAAACAGTAATGCAAGTCCAACTTTATCTCTAAATATAAGTAGAATGTCTTTTTTTAATATTGATATTATTAAATTCAATTGTCTCTTAGTGCTTTACCTGTTAGTTTAATAAAAACATCTTCTAAATTTTCGCAATTTTGGTGCTTATTTATAAGGTCGTTTGTTTGTCCATAATCTATAAGTGAGCCATTATCAATAATATAAACATTGTTGCAAAGAAATTGAACATCGTCAATTAAATGAGATGTATAAATAATATTTGTGCCTTCTTGGTTTAAGTTTTTCAGAAAATCTAAAATTACTTTTTTCGATTGCACATCAACGCCAACAGTTGGCTCGTCTAAAAAAAGTAGTTTTGGTTTGTGAAGTAGTCCACAAATTAGGTTTACTCGTCGCTTCATTCCGCCAGAATAAGTCTTTATTTTGTCGTTTCTTCTTTCGTATAAGCCTAATTGTTGTAAAAATTCTTTAATGTTTTCGCTGTTAGATTGTTTGTTAAGTTTATAAAGCGATGAAAAGAAATTTAAATTTTCCATTGCCGTAAGCTCCTGATAAAGAGCAATTTCTTGTGGTACAATTCCTATTAATGGTTTTATTTTTTTTATTTCTGATGGTAATTTATAATTTAAACATTTTATATCGCCATTAAAATTTTTAATTATACCAGTTAAAATATTAATTAACGTAGTTTTTCCGGCACCATTTGGTCCTAAAATTCCATTAATTCCATCGTTTATTGATATAGAAAAATTGTTTAACGCCGGAATATTTGAGCCTTTGTAAGTTTTAGTTAAATTTTTTATATCGATTAAATTTTCCAAATTACAATTTCAATTTTAATAGTTTAGAGAATAATTCTTTTTCGTTGTAAGAAATATCGGTCAATAAATTTGCAATTGTATTGTAATTTTCATTATCGTTAGCTCTATTTTTTATAATTCTAGCGGCTTGTGTTGCAAAAAGTCGCCATTTGTCGCCTATTTCGGTCATTTCTTTAGATGCGTTTACTAGGTCGTTGTTTTTAAGCAAATTACCAGCTTCTTGTAAAAAAGCAGCGTACATAAATCTAAATCCGGCACCACCTGTTCCTATTTCTTCTTGCATTCTAACAATTGAGCCTAAGTATTTTAAGGCTTTTTTTTCGTCGTATTTTTTCTGCCATTTTTTAATGTCGTTTGCTAACCAACGCATTGCTCTGTCGCCAATAATTTGACCTGGGTATGCGGTCATATATTTTGCTGTTTTTTTTATAGCTTTTTTTATTGATAACTCTAAGTTAATGTTTTCTGAAACTTTTGTAATGTAATACATTTTACCTTTTGGTTTATATGTACCTTTTGCATATCTAACATTTTTTAAATCGTCGTAAGAAATGGTTTCAATTTCTTCCATAATTGGGTCGCTTACTTTGTATATATTATCGTTTTTTGCAAAAACAACTATATTGTGAGCGTTAAAGTGAAAGCGATATGGGGCAGGAAAGTATGGTAAATTAAAAACTCCAACAACCATTCCAACCGGAATGTTTTCGTGTAGTTTTTCATCTAAAATTTTCATTGCTTTTTCAGGATTTCTTGGAAAACGCAATGTTTTTGTTTTAATTCCTAATGCTTTGTTTATTCGTTTAAAAATTAATCCGGGTAATGGTCTAAAAGAAACAACTGAAGCTCCATTTAATTTTATGAATGGTAAATATGTAAAAAACAAACCCGACCCAAGTCCAAAAATCATTGCTTCTGACAGTTCAATTCCGTAGTGTTTTAGAAGGTTGCCGGTTACGCCATTTTCGCAGTGTGCCGACATTTTATGCTCAAATTTTATTTCCAATTTTTTTAAATGTATTTTTTGTAATCAAATAGTTTTAAATCGTTTATAGAGTTTAAATTAAAAGTTTTAAGGTATTTTTCTAATTTTTTATCTGATAAATTTTTAAATACGTTTGGTTTTAAGTGTCTTTTTATTGTAAAAACGCAAAATCCGGTGTATTGCGAAAGTAATTTTATATCCATAATATTTTTATGCATAAAAAAATAAATTGGACTTTTTTCTCCATTTTCAACTAAATTTATTGCATTTGTAATGTTTTCATTAACCTCGTTCCACGCTTCTTGTAAAATTATATTTTTAGGCTCCCAACCAACACTTTTAACTTCGGTATAGTTTCCATTTTTATCTAAAGCGAACTGTATTTCTTTGGTTTTACCCTCAAGCATATTTGCATCGTCTTGTGGAACTTCTTGTACTTTCATTTAAATAGTTAAAAATGATTGCAAAGGTAATTCTTTGAATTTAAGTATGCAAGGTTATTTATCTGAAATTTAGTTAGAATTCGCTATTTTTAAATTTTAAAAAGTAATTTAAAAGTATTAATTTTGGGCAATATCAATGCAATTTAAAAATAACTAAAATAATGACTTCAGCTATAATAATTACATTAATTTTTTTGTTACTTTTATCTTATGTTTTTGATATTTCTTCGGCTAAAACACGAATTCCGCCAGTAATATTACTTTTAATGCTAGGTTTGGGGGTAAGGCAAGTTAGTCTATTTTTAAAAATACCAATACCTGAGCTTTCTTCTGTTTTACCATTACTTGGAACAATAGGATTAATTTTAATTGTGTTAGAAGGCTCTTTAGAATTAGAAGTAAATAAATCTAAATTACCATTAATAGGCAAAACAACAATTATTTCTATAATACAGTTATTGTTTATTAGTTTAGTATTAGCATATTTTTTTCAATACTTTGGGCATACTAGTTATAAAATAGCATTGGCTAATGCAATACCTTTTGCAATTATTAGTAGTGCAATAGCAATTCCAAGTGCAAGAAATTTATGTAAAAGTAAAAGCGAATTTATAACTTACGATAGTAGTTTATCTGATATTTTTGGGGTCATTTTTTTTAATTTTATAGCTTTAAATAAATACTTAGGCTCTCAATCGGTATGGGATTTTATTTTACAATTGTTAGTTATGATTGTAATATCGTTTATTGTTACCATAGCTCTTGCAATATTTTTGAGCAAAATAAAACATCATATAAAATTTACACCAATTATATTAGTAATTTTGTTGATTTACAATGTTTCTAAAATTTATCATTTGCCAGCATTAATTTTTATACTTTTTTTTGGTTTATTTATAGTAAATGTTGATAAAATAAAGAACATAAAGTTTAATGCACGGTTCAATCCTTTAAATTTTAGGAGAGAAGTAATGAAATTTAAAGTTTTAACATCAGAAATTACTTTTTTGGTAAGATCTCTATTTTTTTTATTGTTTGGGTATTTGATTGAAATTAAAGAAATTACAAATATAGATACAATTTTTTGGGCTTTATTTATTACTACAGGTATTTTCCTTTTTAGAGCATTAATTCTTCTTATATTTAGATATCCTTTAATGCCATTAGTATTTATTGCACCTAGAGGGTTAATAACAATTTTATTGTTTTTAAGTATTCCTGTTAATCAAATTATGGAACTTCCAAATAGGTCGCTGGTTATACAAGTAATTATTCTAACATCTTTTATAATGATGTTTGGCTTGATTATTCACAAAAAAAACTTAGAGACTAATAGCGATTTATCTGAATCAGACTTATTAGAATAAATAATAAAAGCCATCATTTTGATGGCTTTTATTATTTTGTTTGTTATGTTTAGGCTTTGTGAAGAAATAAAGTGTACAGAATTGACGCAGATATTTTGGTCTTTTTCGAGTCGCAAATTGCAGCTAATAGCTTGCGACTCTTTGCAAAATTTGCAACACAGAAAAAGGGCAAAAGAGCAAGTCAAAAGTACAGGTTATTTTTTTACAATACCTTACTATCTCAATCTTATTATTTCTCGTTCTATTGTGTTTTTTAATCTTAAATAAACTTCTTGTTTAGTTCCAATACCGTCAACAGTAATAACCTCTCGTTTTTGTCTGTAATATTCAGGTACTCTTGCCGAAATGTCTTCGTATTCTTCAATTCTATGAATAATTGTTTCTGGATTGGCGTCGTAAGTTCTAGAATCTTCTGTTTTTCGTCTTTCGTAAAGTCGTTTAAAAGCCTCTAACATAGTTATCTCTAGGTCAATGACCAATGTAACTGTAGATTCTCTTTTTCTTAGTAAACCATCTAAAATATACGCTTGAACAATTGAGCGTGGAAATCCTTTAAAAATAAAGCCTTTAGCGTCGGGGTGGTTATTTATTTCTCGCTCAATAAGTTTAATAGCAACTTCATCTGGAACAATATCACCTTTTTTCATATAACCTTTAGCCATATTTCCGAGTTCGGTTTTTTGTGCAATCTCTTCTCTCATTAATTTTCCTGTAGAAATATAAATTAGACCAAAATCGTCGGCAAGTTGCTTGCTTTGACTTCCTTTTCCAGAGCCAGGAAGCCCAAGTAAAACAACATTAAACAATCTGTCTTTAAGTGTATTTTGAATTACGTTGTTTATTTTCTGAAAAATTTCGTCGATAGAGCCAATTCCGTTTACCGAGTTGTAAATTCCACGTTCTTGGTAATATTTTGCAACAGGTGCAGTTTTTAAATCGTATTCTTTAAGTCTGTTTTCAATAACTTCGGCGGTATCGTCGGCACGTCCAGAAGTTTTTGCTCTTTCTAACATTCTTCGTCTGAGCTCATCTTTTGGAACATCTAAACTAATCATACACGAAAGTTTAGAGTTTAAGCGTTGTAGCATACCCTCTAAAATATATGCTTGCACATAAGTTCTTGGAAAACCGTCAAATAAAACGCCTCTAACTTTGGTGTTTGCTTCAATAAATCCTTCAATAATTTGAACAATAATTTCGTCGGAAACTAATTCACCTCGTTCTATTATTGCTTTTGCTTTTTTTCCTAATTCGGAATCATTTGCTATTTCTCGTCTAAGTATGTCTCCTGTAGAGATATATGCTAAACTATATTTTTTTGTTAAGTTGTTAGATTGGGTTCCTTTTCCAGCACCTGGAGGTCCAAATAATGCAATATTTAACATTCGTAATACTTTTTATGTTTATGTTTTTCAAAAGTATAAAAAACATTAATAAATTATGAATTTAATTTAGATAATACAAAATAAAATACAAATAATACAGGGTTGAGTTTCAATATACGGCATTCAGAAGATTTGAAACGCAGTATTTTATACCAATTGCATAAGTCCAGAATTAAAAACTTTTTAGCATAAAAAAAGCCTGATTCTATTTTCAGGCTTTTTTGGGGTGGAAGATGGGACTTGAACCCACGACCTCCTGAACCACAATCAGGCGCTCTAACCTACTGAACTACATCCACCATTTTAAGAGATTGCAAAAGTATAAATACTTTTGAATTATGCAAAGGTTTTAAATATAAAATTTAATGCAATTTATTGAGCTTCTTTGTTAAAAATAGCTGCACTTATGTTTTTGTTATTTTTAAAGTAATAAATACCTCCCCAATTCCATTCAACTTTTTTGTAAATATTAACAATATCTCCATAAGTTATTGTAATTATTGTAGTTTTTTTAGATGCATCTTCGCTGTTTTCTTCTGTTCGAGTTGTATTTGCAAGTATTTCGGCTTTTTTAGCCTCTTCTTCTGCTTTTCTTTGTTGTCTTAAGCGTTCTGCCTCTTCATTTGCAGCTATTCTTCTTTTTTCGGCTTCCTCCCTAATTAATTGTGCCTCTGCTAATGCTTTTTGTTTTTCGGCTTCAAGTTCCGCTTGTTTCTGTTTTGCAACTTCTTCTCTTTGTTTTTTCAATTCTGCATCTTTTTTTTCTTTCTCCTCTTGTGCTGCTTTTGCGTCGGCAAGCCGTTTTGCTTCTGCTTCTGCTTTAAGTTTGTCTTGTTCTTGTTTTTTTGCTTGAGCATCGGCTTCTAATTTAGCTTTGGCTTCTTGGGTGGCTTTTGCGTCGGCAAGCCGTTTTGCTTCTGCTTCTGCTTTAAGTTTGTCTTGTTCTTGTTTTTTTGCTTGAGCATCGGCTTCTAATTTAGCTTTGGCTTCTTGGGTGGCTTTTGCGTCGGCAAGTCGTTTTGCTTCTGCTTCTGCTTTAAGTTTGTCTTGTTCTTGTTTTTTTGCTTGGGCATCGGCTTCTAATTTAGCTTTGGCTTCTTGGGTGGCTTCTTGTGCTGCTTTTGCGTCGGCAAGTCGTTTTGCTTCTGCTTCTGCTTTAAGTTTGTCTTGTTCTTGTTTTTTTGCTTGGG
>DYMG01000049.1:0-18315 GCA_020721655.1 Paludibacter propionicigenes
TGAATAAGAATTTATCGGCAAATGGTCCACTTAAAGCATTACGTATGGCTTTAGCTTGCAATTCAAACATTACATTATTAATTATAAGTATTTTAGCCATATGTTAAAAATTGTTAATTTTTTTAAAACTTAGTATATATCTTATTATCAGCTTATTAAAATTTAAATAAATTTATTCCGACTTGAAGCATCTGTTCCTAATTTTCAAGTTGGGTTAACTTTCCCTTCCTCACGGTAGCTTTCCGACAGATACATAGAGGTATAAGTCTTGTCTTTTGTCTTCTTATGTATTCTTCGTATAAACATCTTGACTATAAAAATAAAAACTTAATTTATTATAGCAAAATTATTTACGTGTTTTTTTAATTTATTATTCTTGCCTACACTTTTTGACGAAAATGCTCGCTATACTCTATCAACAGTACGATAGACGCAAAAATGGGCGTGAACTTCCTATTTAATGAAAATTAAACTGACTTTTTATCCCGGACTCATTATTTATATTTGGTATAACTTACTAAAAATTAGCTTTTATAGAAATTACAAAATTTCTACCAGCAGCAACAATACCCGAGCTATATGGTTTATAGCGTTGGTCTGTGATGTTTTCAATGCCTGCACCAACTAATAAATTATCGGTAAATTGATAATTAGCCTTAAAATTTAAAGTGTACCAACTTGGTGAATATGGCTTGCCATTTTCATCAATAGCATAAATTTCTGTTTTACTTTGTTCTTCTAAAGGAAGTTCTTCAAAAGTTTTTCCAGCACTATAAAAAGTGTAAAATTGCATATTTAATTTGTTAGCAGAATAAAAAAGCTTTGAATTTCCAAACATTGGAGCAGCGTGTCTAGATGGGCTTGTAGTTCCGTCATCGAGTTCCTCAGTGCCTTTTTGGTAATTAAAATCGGTCGAAAATCCAAAACCTGCACCTAACTGAATTTCTAATCCGGCTTGTACTCCATAAACATTTGCTACGGCAGCATTTTGTATTGCTTGCACTTTGCTCATAGTACCATCATACATAATGCTATCATTGCCATTTAATGTAAAATCTCGACGCACCATTGCATTTTCTAAAATTGTGTAGTATGCTGCAAAATCAATTTTTAAAATATCTTCAAAAACTTTAGCTATACCAATTTCTGCATTGTAAGCATATTCTGCCTCTAAATTTGGGTTAGGAACTACTACATAGCCTGGTTCTGAGTCAAAAACTTTTCCTAAATCATCAACATTTGGTGAACGAAAACCTGTAGAAGCATTTGCGCTTATAGTCCATTTTTCGGTTGGGTGGTAAATTAGCCCTAAACTGCCTGTAATTGCACCATTATTAATTTTTGCAGTTGTAAACGGAAAATGGTAGAAAGTTGTGTCGAATTTTGCATTTAGTTTGTATAAATTGTATCTGGCTCCAGTTTGAAACAATAATTTTTCAGAAATTTTGTATTGATAGCTTAAATAAGCAGCATAAGAATCCCAAGTTGATTGAGGGTATCGCGAAGCTCCTGTAACTTTTGTTCCTGTAGATATATCTTCGTTAATTCCTGTAGAGTTAACATCGTTTTGAACAAGTTCGATACCATAAATAACTTTCTGTTTTTTGCCAATTTCTTTGTTAAAATCAATGTTTAATGAATAAGCATTTACTTTTTCGGTTCTAATTTCGCGGTCTGGTTTGTTAATATCTCTACTAATTCTGCTTTCTTCAAAAAATTGTTGTGCTAATCTAATAATTAGTTGGTTATAAAATAAATTGGCTTTTGTGTTTGTAATTGTTAAATTATTCATCATCCATTTTTGTGGACCGTAGCTCCATTCGCCATATCTTGGAAGCCCATTTTTGTAGCGTATATGCCTGTCGTAGCGAGAATAGCTTGATGTTTCTGAATAATGGTATCCGTATTGAATGTCCCAATTTTCGTTTGGTGTAAATCTAATTTTTTGCATCAAGTTTATTTGTGAATAGCCAGAAGGATTTTGTATTTTTGGGTCGTTATTTGTTACAATAACATCTACATTATCAATACGTTGAACATAATAGTTGCGTAAATATTCTTCCGGACCATAGCTTCCCATTTTTAGATTTCCAAAATCGGAAGAGCTAAAACTTGTTGTTGATGCCCATTTTTTGAAGCCTAAATTTATGTCGAAATGTGCTGTTTTTTCACTATTTGCCGATGAGTAGCGTGTTATAGTTTTTCCAGAAATAAAAGGTTTGTCGGTTAATGTTAATTGTGGTGTAAGTGTTTGAAAAGACATTACACCTCCAATAGCATCGCTACCATAAATAACCGAGCCGGGACCAAAAAATACTTCTGTTTTTTCTGTTGCAAAGGCATCGAGCGAAATTACGTTTTGAATATTACCGCTTCTAAAAATGGCAGTATTCATTCTAATACCGTCAATTGTGTAGAGTAGGCGGTTTGTCGAAAATCCACGAATCATTGGGCTACCGCCTCCTTGTTGGCTTTTTTGTATGAAAACTTCACCTGAACTTCCTAACAAATCGGCAGCAGTTTGTGGGTTTTGTAAGATTATTTCTTGTGTTGGAATTGAAATAATTCTTGATGGAATATCTTTTGATGATTGGCTCCATTTTGATGCAGAAATAACTATTTCGTCTAAGTTTATGTTGGTTTGTGTTAATAAAATATTGAACGAATTTTTTTCTAATTCTGAGTAGGTGGTTTTTTTTGTTTTGTACCCAAGCGACTGTATTTCAATGTTCTCACAGTTTTTGAATTGTTCAATATTTGCTTGTCCTTTAGAGTTTGTTTGCGTATAGGCTTTTGTGGAATTGCTGTGTATTATGGCAAACTCTATTGCTTCTCCTGTATTTTCATTTTTAATTGTTACTATTTGTGAATTTGAAAATTTTATCACAATTAAAAATAGTAACAATAAATATATTTTTTTCATTGTAAGTTAATTTAAGTTACATTAAATAATACACAAAGTGTTAATTATCAATGCTTTGTAATATTGTGTTTTTTGTATAATTAGAACTTATTATACTGAACTAATAAGTTGTTTTAATACACAAGTAAATTTAAACCCGAATTAAGCAATAGAAGATTTATAAAATTGAACTATTGCTTTTATGAGGATAACCCTGACTTAGATTTTGTTTGAAGAATTTTTTAAAATTCTGAATTACAAAATCTTAATCGAATCAGCATTTCCTAATGCTGATTTTGGGTTAAAATTATTGTGTTATAACAAGTTTTTTGGTGGGGGAGATGGTTGTTCTATAAAAATTGTTTTAATGTGTTTTAAATAATAATAATTGTTTTTGTTTGTAATTGTGTTACGAAAAATATTGGTTTTAGATTTTTTTTCGAAAAAAAGTGAGAAGTAGAAAGTTGTTAATAGTTTGTTTTTACTTTTTTTAGTATTGTTAGAATGATTTACTAAATTATTTGAAATTGCATTCAAATGTGTTTCTTCTTTGTCGTTCCAACAGTAATAAGTAATTGAATCATGTTTTTGAGTAATTTTTATAATATCGTAAAGTTGGTTTTTATATTCAAATTCGTGTTTTTTGTGCCATTTTAGTTTGTTTTTTACTTCTTGTTTCGAGAATGCTAATATTTTTATGTTTTTTTTATCAATTCCTTTTTCTATTTTACGTTCAACTTCGTTTCGTATAGATATTTTTTTGTATTGTAACCAACTGTAAGTTATTGCAGTTGGGACAATAAAACTGATAATAAGTAATATGGAAAATATTTTAGTTTTCAAAAAAATGTAAATATTATTTTTTTAGCAAAGTTAGCAAAATTCATTAGTTATTCAATTTCGTTAATAGTTGCAGAACTTTTAAATTGAGTAACCGATAATCCGGTTACTGTTTTAAATTGATTTGAGAGGTATTGAACACTACTATAATCCATCATATAAGCAATTTCGCTTAGTGTATATTCATTTGTTAGTATTAATTCTTTGGCTTTAGCAATTTTGTGGTCTATAATATATTTTTCTAATGTTGTGTTCTCGTATTTGGCAAATAAACGCGACATGTGTTGGTAGCTAAATCCAATTTTTTCAATTAAATAGTCCGATTTTTTGATGATTGAGTTTGAATTATTCATGTTGTATATTAGCTCAAAAACGGCTTGTTTAATTCTTTCTATTAGTATAAGGTCTTTATTTTCTATAATTAAAAAGCCTTCTTTTTTCAATATATTTTTAAAAAGAGTTTCTTGTTCGTTGTTTGTAATTTCCGTTTCAATTTCGCCTAATTTTATGTGTATTACGTTAAAATTATGTTCGGCTAAAATTATGGTAATTAATTTAATGCAACATTTACAATTCATATTTTTTATAAAGAACAGCTTTGCCATTAGGTATTAAGTTGTAATATAACAAACATAATTATTAAAATTCCAAAAATTAATTCGTGTATAAAGTTGTTTTTTTTGTTCACAAAATAGTCGGTTAAGACGAATGCTATTGGAGCTGCTGTAACTATTAGAATTTCGAGGTTTAAAAATGGTAGTGTAAAGTAAAGTGCTGTGTTATAAATAATTATGTATATGAAAACAGATAAAAATTTACGCGAACTTATTTTTTTTGTGCCAGAATAATTTGAATATTTAAGTAAGGCAATAATTAGTAAAAATAATAACCATCCATAAAAAATATAATTGTATATGTTGTTTAGATTGTAATTTGTGTTTGTTAAATATATCCAAACAGAGTTTACATAGTAAAATAAGTTATCGTTAATAAATAAAATACTTGCAGTAATAAACAATGGTGTAATAAAGCCAATTAAAAAAACTAATATTTCTTTAATTTTAGGGTTGTGAAGTAAAAAATAAATAAAAATAAATAGAGGCAATAATATAAATGCATCTAAATAAAACATTGTTGCAATAGCTAAAAACAAACCCGAGTTGAAGATATAGGTGTTTGCTTCAACTTTTTTGTATGAATTAAACAGCCAATTTATTGATAATAGAATAAAAAAATTGGCAAAAATGGCAGGTGTTGCAAATTTTGTTATTGAATTGCTGCTAACAATCAGCAAAAAAATAAATGAGTGTAAGTATGTTCGTTGTGTTATGAAAATGAATTCTCTGTTTATGTATGAAAGATAAAAACTTTGAAAAACTGCTAATATTAAGGCTATTGATAAAGATATGTAGCAATTAAAATTTACATATTTATCTATTAAATTGTACAAAGGCATTTTAATAGAATGTTCGGTTAAAAATGTATCTAAATTACAATTTGTAAAACCGGTAATCCATAAAAATATTGCTGTTAGCGGTATTAGAAATATTAAATATGGTTCGTTTTTATTGTATATTTTTAAAAACATTGCTTTTTTGTTTTTTGCAACGCAATTTAAGTTTTGTTAGCTTAAAAACAAAATTTTTGATGCTTTTTAATACAAATGAGTGAAATCGAAAAAATTTGTTTTAGATTAGGCATAATATGTTTCGGTTAATTGTTGATAGGGACTGATGTAAGAGTAATAGCGTTATATGATTGCAATAGCTGTTTGGTTCAATTCATATTGGACTTCCGAACTCGTTCGGAATGCTTTCGGTATTAGAAGTTTATTGATTTCAATTTCAATTCAACAATTGAACTATCAGGCTTGTAATATTGCATGTTTAAAAACCCTAATTCTTCGTTAAATAGGTAACGACATTTAAACTGTCCTAATTCTTCAATATAGTTAGTGTTATAGCCTTCCATTACCCAAACAAAATACTCTTTATTGTTAAAATTGTAATAAATAGTATCTGTTGTTTCTAAATGCTGTTTAATAGTTTTCCCTTCTAAAATACCACCTTTATAATCTTCATATTTTTGAACATCTAAATTATCATCAATTTTTATAAATGCACCAGGATTTGCTGCCTGAGGAAATGGTGGGATTTCTGTAAATGATAATAATAAATCTCTTGGTGGGTGTATATATATACTTCTTCCTTTTTCATCAACAATACCTGTTGTTGATTTTTTAATTATTTCGCCATTCTTTATATAGTGATATTCATTCATTGTTTGACCAACTAAATTTTCATACCACCAACTATTAGTAACTAATAATTTAAGAGTTATACTGTCATTTATATTACCGTTTTTATCAATATCGGTAACTTCGTAAGTCCACTGTCTATCTAATTTGTATATTTTATTATCAGATGGCGATTTACAGGATTGCACTAATAGTAACAACACTGTAAATATTATTAAGGTATGTTCTAAAAATTCATTTCTTTTTACTTTTTGACTTAAAAAAATTGTAGCATTCATTAACAATTTTTTCAAATCATTATAAAGATAGTTTTTTTTCGCATTATAATCCATTTTGTAAGATATTTATTTTATTTTCATTGCACACCTGACAGTTTGATAATTATTGGAATATTTGAGGTCAAAAGACCTCACAGGTGCAGGTTTATTGTAGTTATTCAAATACTTCTTTCTTTATAACATAGTAGTAATTATCGCCACCTGTTGAAGAACCGTCATCAATACCCCCCCTTTTTATTGAATAAAATGAATTATTACAAGCAGGTAGAATATTTTCAATAAATTTATTTTCAATTTGTTTTTCTTTAATTATATTATTATTAATATCTGAAACAAAAACTTTATTTTGATTATTATCTATACCTATAAATGAGTTACTTCCGAACGGTTTACTGTTAGAAATATTAACTTGAAAATTTTCATCTAAAATATTTCCATTTAAATCTGTTTTAGTAGTAAAATTATCATAATTTATTTTGTCTTGGCTAAATAATAAATAATCATCAAGAAGTAAAGTGTAAAAAATTTCATATTCACACTTTCTATCTTCATTTAACGTTGCAATTAGATTTCCGTCATTATCAAAAATAATGATATAAGAATATAAATTTACAACTATTACAGAGTTATTTGCAGATATATAATATCCTGATAATCCAGGATAATCACCTGGTGAAAAAATATGGGACTGAATATTATCAATTTCTTTTTCCCATAAAACATTACCGTTTGAATTTATACTGTATATGTGTATAGTATTGTTATCAGTAATGTATTTTACTGTATCAATTCTATTATTAATAGTATCAATTACAACTTCATACGGTACACTACCATAATAATCGAAAGTCAAAAGTATGATTTGATTATTTTCTATTGATTGTATAATCCCTTTATTTTCATTATTACTTATCGAATTACCTTCAAATTGTTTGGAGAATATAAAATTCCCATTATAATCTATCTTAGTTAAAAAAGTAGTGCCTTCAACTATATTTTGGGAAATATGATAAATAGTATCTGTCCATTCATAAATTGGATTGCAGTTCATTAAGCCACTTGTATAAAATAAACCATGTGCACAATCATAAGTCGTTTCATAATAAGAATAATTATTGAAATCAATATTTGATGTTATATAAATAGCGTCATCAGTTGTTGTAATTCCAGTATATTTTCCTGTTATTTCTGGATAATCATTTTTCCACTCAACATCACCATTACTATTTACTTTAATAATTGAATATAATTGTCCAGCTTTTTCTATTATAACTAGTCCACCGTCATTTGTTGTTTCCGAAGCATAATAAGATTTATTTGTAAATATTGTATCTGAATTTTCATTATTAATACAACTTGCTACAGTATTGATTGATGAATTAGTTTTATCAACTTCTTTTTTACAACTACTAAACAGTAATACTATTAATGATAGTCCTACTAATGTATATGCTTTAACTTTCATGTGCTTTATTTATATTAAGTTATGTTCTAAAAATTCATTTCTTTTTACTTTTTGACTTAAAAAAATTGTAGCATTCATTAACAATTTTTTCAAATCATTATAAAGATAGTTTTTTTTCGCATTATAATCCATTTTGTAAGATATTTTAGCGTTTTATGAACATATTGCGAATATATGCCCATTTTTTGATATTACCAAAACGTTTTACAAAAAAAACAGTTGAATTTTTAAAAATCATATTTTTATACTGAACTTATAAATCAAATCCAATATCTTTTCTATAATATTTACCTTCAAATTTTATTTTATTACAATTAGCAAACGATTTTTCAAGAGCTTCTGCTTTTGTATTTGCAAGGCTTGTAACAGCAATAACTCTACCTCCCGAGCTTACTGTTTTGTTATTTATTAACGATGTTCCTGCGTGAAAAACTAAACTATCTGTAATGTTTTCTAATCCGGTAATTTCTTTGTTTTTTTCGTAATTTTCGGGATAACCGCCAGATACAAGCATTACTGTAGCTGCTGTTTTATTGCTTATTTCTAAGTTGAACGAATTTAATTTTTCGTTGTAAGTTGCTTCAAAAAGTGCGAGTAAATCGGAGTTTATTCTTGGTAAAATAGCTTCTGTTTCGGGGTCGCCTAAGCGAACGTTGTATTCCACAACTTTCGGATTTCCATCAATATTCATTAATCCAATAAACAAAAAACCTTTATATTTTATGTTTTCCGATATAAGTCCGTTAATTGTTGGTTTTATTATCTGACTTATAACTTTTTCTGTAAATTCGGAGTTTGCAAATGGAACTGGAGAGATTGCACCCATTCCGCCGGTATTTAATCCGGTATCGCTTTCGCCAATTCGTTTGTAGTCTTTAGCTTCGGGTAGTAGTACAAAGTTTTTGCTGTCGGTTAGCACAAAATATGAAACTTCTATTCCTTTCATAAACTCCTCAATAACAACGGTTTGGCTGGCTTCTCCAAATTTTCCGTCGAACATTTCTTTTAGCGATAGTTTTGCTTTATTAATATCATCAATAATTAAAACGCCTTTTCCTGCTGCTAAACCGCTTGCTTTTAGTACGTATGGCGATTTTAAGGAATCTAAAAATGCAAAAGCTTTGTCGATATTTTGTATGTTAAAATTGCCGTATTTTGCGGTTGGAATGTTGTATTTTTCCATAAATTCTTTAGAAAAAGCTTTGCTTCCTTCAAGTTGTGCACCCAAAGAGTTGGGACCAATTATGGCTATATTTTGCAAAGTTTTATCGTTAATAAAAAAATCGACAATTCCGTTTACCAAAGGTTCTTCTGGACCAACAATAACCATTTCAATATTTTTTTTAAGTACTAACGACTTAATTTCTTCAAAATTATTGATAGAAATATTTACGTTTTCGCAAAATAAGTGTGTTCCCGCATTTCCGGGGGCTATAAAAATTTTTTCTGTTTTTTTGCTTTGCGATAGTTTCCAAGCAATTGTGTGTTCTCTTCCGCCTGAGCCAATTATAAGTACGTTCATTTTTCGTTATTTTTCTGAATCGAAATATAGTTTGTAGAATTTGCGTTTTTTTGAATCGTCGAAACCTTTTTCAATATATTCGGGCTTTGAGTGCACGTAAATATGGAAGTTTGTGTCGAGTTTTATTATTGAGCGAAAAAATTTGTTGTGAGCCGACATTGCTCCTTTTGAAATCTCAAAATTGTCGGTAATTTCTGGTAAACTTTCGGTTTCTAAGTACGACTTTTTGTAGTCATCAAAGGCATTTATAACAACTTCGTTTCCAATTACATCGCTACGGAAATTGTCTTCGTTAAATTTTTCTTTTTCTTTGAAAAATTGTTGAGATTTTTGTAAAAATGCTATTTTATCTTTAATTTCTACGTTATTATCTTCGTTTAAAACGTGTTCGCTAAAGCCTTTTACAATTTCTAAATAGTTTTTTGTTGCCGAATAATTATTAGTTTTTGGTTTTACGTTTAAAAAATCGTCTATCCAATATGCGGCTTCGTTTCCTTTGTTAAGCTTATCAACAATACTAATTTTGTAGCCCGTTTCTTCGTCTTCGTTAAAAATTAGGCAACCTTTTTCTAGTTTATTTATGCTAATTCCTGTTTGTTGTTCTACTTCAAGATTTGAATTTTTTTCGAAAACTTTAAAAAATGTTTCTTTGTTTTCCGATTTAAAAATGCCAATTGCGTCGGTTTCAATCTCATCAATAACAATATTGTTGAAATATACTAAATACATTTCGCCGGCATTTATTTTTTGATGTGATGACATTGTGTATAAATGCCAAGCAATTTTTTCCGATTTTTCTACGAAATTTTCGTTTGGATTTTCAAAAATATCGCTAACTAAATTAAAAAGAGTGTTTTGCGATAAATCTTCTTCGTGTGTAAATTCAAAAAGTTCTTCAGATTTGAATGGAGTTATGAAATATTTTATAAGTAATTCGTTTATTTCATCGTCTAATACTGCCGGTTTTTTAGAGAGTTTTACTCCTTCGTTTTCGGTTTTTTTTCCTATTTTATGGATTATTATTTTTTCAAGAATTGTATTTTTGTTATCTATCATATTATTAGTGTTTTATATTTAAAAAACGATTATTCAAATTTTAGTAGTTTTACCTCTGTTCCATCAAATTCGGCATAAGTGAAATTATAAATCCAATCGCCTAAATTAATGTATTTTGAGTTGTTTATTTTAGTTTCGTATGGTATATGTCTGTGTCCGTAAATTAAAAAATCGAAATGCTCTTTTTCTAGTAGCATTTTTGAGTATAATATTAGCCATTCTTTATCTTCGCCTTTAAAAATAAGCTCTTTGGCTTCTTGTGCGTATCGTTTTTTTCTTGAAAGTGTATTTGCTATGGTTATGGCAAAATTTGGGTGTAAGCGAGCAAAAAACCATTGTAAAACAGGGTTGGTAAATCCAGCTTTCATAAGTTTAAAGCCTTTGTCCCAAGGTCCTAAACCATCGCCATGAGCGAGATAAAATTTTTTGTTATTTAGTATTTTTGTTATTGGTTTTCTGTGCAAAATTATGCCGGTTTCTTTTGGCAGGTAATTGTAAATCCAAATGTCGTGGTTTCCGGTAAAATAGTGAACAGGAATGCCACTGTCGGTAATTTCGGCTAATTTCCCTAAAAACCTAACGTATCCGCTTGGAGCAACGTATTTGTATTCGTGCCAAAAATCGAAAATATCGCCTAATAAATATATTTCTTCGGCATCTTTTTTAATTAAATCTAACCATTTTACGAATTTTTTTTCACGAATTAAACTGTCTTCGTAGTTGGGTAAACCAAGGTGTACGTCCGATGCAAAATATATTTTCTTTGAAGTGTTCAATAGTTTTATTTTCAACAAAAATAAAAAAACATTTCAAGATTTTTGGAAAATGTTTTTTATTCTTAAAAATATTATTACTTTTGCAACCGCAATTCACGATAAGTGAATGGGTCCCATAGCTCAGCTGGTTAGAGCATCTGACTCATAATCAGAGGGTCCTTGGTTCGAGCCCAAGTGGGACCACAAACAAAAAAGCCTTTCAATTTGAAAGGCTTTTTTGTTTATTTGAGGTCTATTTTAATATTATCGATAAGTCTAACTCCTTCAATATGAGCAACAATACAGGCTGTAATATTTTGTGAGTCTGTCCAATTTTTTACACTTTGTAGTGAAAAATCGTCAACAATTTCGAAATATTCGAGTTTTAAGTCGGTATTTTCGGTAAATTTATTTTCGACAAAAGTTTTAACATCGTTAACAGTTTTAAGTTTTGCCAGTTTTTTTGCTTCTAAAATTGTTTCATAAATAAAGCTAGCTTTTTTTCTGTTTTCGGGGCTTAATCTTTCATTTCTCGAACTCATTGCTAAGCCCGATTTTTCTCTAATAATTTGGCACGAAATAATTTGTATATTATAGTTTAATTGCTTTACCATATTGTTAATAATTGCTACTTGTTGGAAGTCTTTTTTTCCAAAAAAAGCACAATTTGGTTTAACAATATCAAAAAGTTTTGAGACAATTTGTGCAACACCATTGAAATGACCCGGACGGAAAGCTCCCTCCATAACTTTATCGATGTTGCCAAAATCAAAAATTCTATTGTCTTTTTTGGGGTACATTTCTTCGTTTTCGGGCGTAAATACAATGTCGCAATCAATTTCGTCTAAAAATTTTAAATCGCTTTCAAGTGTACGAGGGTATTTTTCTAAATCAGACAGGTCGTTAAATTGGGTTGGGTTTACAAAAATACTTACAATACTTATGTTGCATTGTTTTTTTGATTCGCTAACTAACGATAGGTGTCCTTGGTGTAAAGCCCCCATTGTTGGTATAAAACCTATGGTTTTATTGCTTAATTTTATTGAGTTTATTAAAGAAGCAAGTTCTGTTTTTGAATTTATTGTAATCATTTTTTATTTTGCTTTTATTATTGAAATTTTTCCGGTTAATTCGTCGAAAATTATGTTGTTTTTAATGCAATTAGCTGAAATATAATTTATTAGTCCAACTTGGTATATTGGTAAATATTTGCTGTAAATTTGTGTTGAGCCTAAATTAATATCTGTTTTAATGTATTTTGGCGTTTTGTATGGAAATTTGCTTTTTTTATGTTTTATTGTGTTTATTTTTTTGCAATATGTGCTTGTATCGTTGTCATAAAAATTTATATTAACACTATATTTTGCTTTTTCTGAAATTCCGTTTTTTGTGTCGAATTTAAATAGTTCTAAATTTGTGAGGTTAGAATCTGGAGTAATTGTAAAAGTGTATTTTGCAGTATCTGTAATAGTTTTGCCTAAAAAAAGTGAAATATATTCGTTTTCCATTTCATTTAAGTTTTTCATTATTTGATTTATAGCTTCGCCTTTAGGTAAATCCTTATCCATTCCGGTAAGCACTCTTAAACGGCGTTTACGTATTTTAAAAATAAATTTCGATGCTAAATATGCTTGTTCTTTTTCTGTACGTGGCGATATTGCTTTATTTATTTTCGGAACTCTAACAAAAACGCTATCAACTAATACCGATTTCCACGATGTGTCTGTTTTTTCTGAAACTAATGGTTTGTAAGTTTTGTCGATAAATGGTATAAAATTTTGTGATTGAGAAAAATCTTTTATTTGAAATTTATTAGTATTTTCTGAATTAGATTTACAATTTATGGAGTTTATTATTTTTGTTTCTTCTACAAAATTTATTTCGTTTATTTTGTTAGAATAGTTTTTTAAGTAATATGTTGAATTTAAATCGTCAACAATAGTTGGATTTATTGTTATTTTAGAGATTTTAAATTCTTGTTCGTCTTTTTTTATGTTGTTTACTACGCCTAAATATTCTTCAGAAAACTCGCTAAATGGACCTTTGTAACGGTATATTTTTACAATTTCAACATTTACATTCAGTTGTGTTGCGGGTAAATTAAAAATTAATCCGCTCGATTTAATTTTGGAATTTTCGTTTAGTTTTACAACTTTTATGCTTGAACAAGAGTATGTTAGTGTTACAATTAATATTGTAATAATGTAATTTTGAACTTTCATTTTAAATTTTGTTTATTTTTTTAAGAGTTATAGGTAATAAATCAATAATATCTGAGGCAATTAAGCTTTCTTCTCCAAATTTTTCTGAAGCTAAATCGCCAGCTAATCCGTGAATAAAAGCTCCGAAAACTGCCGCTTGTAGAGGATTGTATTTTTGTGCAAGTAATGATAGTATTATTCCTGTGAGAACATCACCACTTCCGGCGGTAGCCATTCCGGGGTTTCCTGTTGAGTTAAAATATAAGCGACCGTCGGGAGTTGCAACTGTTGTGTAAGCACCTTTTAGAATTACAATTAATTTATATTTTTCGGCAAAAGTTTTTAAACGTTCAAGTTTTTCGGTGTCGTTTTTAAAATCTTTTACAAGTCGTTTAAATTCGCCAATATGTGGTGTAATTATGCTATTTTCAGGCAATTCTTTCAGTAAATATTTGTTTTCTGCCAATAAATTAAGTCCATCGGCATCTATTATCATTGCGTTTTTTTTGTTTGCTTTTTGAATTATGTCGGTTAAAACTGCTAAACTAATTCGTTCTTTTCCAATGCCGGGTCCTATTCCAATTGCGTTAAATTGGCTTAAATCTGGAGTAGAAAATGTTAATATTGTATCATTAAATGTAACACACATAGCTTCTGGAACTGTGGTTTGTATAATTTCATAATTTGTTTGCGGAATATACGTTGTAAGCAATCCTACACCTGTTCTCATACAGGCTTTTGAAGCTAATATTGCAGCTCCGGTTTTGCCATAGCTTCCTGCAAAAAGTAATGCGTGTCCAAAGTTGTTTTTAAAAGAAAATTTATCTCTCTTTTTTAGTTTTATATCTTCAATTTGTGTGAAAAAATATTTTGTTGATGTTTTATTTATATAATCTCTGTGAATTCCAATATCGAGCACTTCAAAACTGCCTATATATTTACTGTTATCGGGTAATAAAAAAGCAAGTTTTGGAAATTGAAAAGTTAGTACTTTGTTAGCTTTTATAATATTATCTTTAATGTTTTCAGAATTGTTTTCGCCAAATAAACCCGATGGAATGTCAATTGAAATAATATGGTTTCCCGATTCGTTAATTTTTTGAACTACTGTTGCTGCAAAATCTTTAACAGGTCTTGTAAGTCCTGAGCCAAAAATAGCATCAATAATTATGTCGCTTTTGGCGAATTCCGGAAATTTATATAAATCTTTAATTTCTCTAATTGTGGCTTTGTTTTGGACGTTTAAGCGTTTTAAATTTGCTGAAAAATCATCAGAGTAATTATTGGAAATTTTTAAAATGTAAACATTAACAGTCTTATTTTCTTCGGCTAACATACGTGCTAAAGCAAGCCCGTCGCCACCATTATTTCCGGGTCCAACAAAAATATGAAAAACAAAATTTGAGTAATTGCTTATTATATATTCGAAGCATTTTTTTGCTGCCCGCTCCATTAAATTTATTGATGAAATTGGTTCATTTTCAATTGTGTAAGCGTCGGCTTTTTTTACTTGCTCTGTTAAAAAAATCTTCATTTTTATTTATCGTTTATTAAGATAACGTTTTTCTTAATTGAGTTTTCAAGAAATTCTAATGTGTCGTTTTCGCAAATATTACGCTCAACATTATATTTTTCGGTTAAAATATCAATAAGTTTAGAGAAAGTAATTTCTGTTTCTAAAATACCCCAAATAACAGTTCCTATTTTGCTTAAACTGTAATATTCGCTATTTTCAATGCTCATCATTACAGTTTCGCCGTCCATTTCTGAGGCTAAAATTTCATTGTTTCTAATTAGTTTGCTATTGTTGTTTATTTTCATTTCAAATAATTTAAAATGCAAAGTTATCAATTATTATTTTTTGTGAGTTTTAATTTTTCAAATAATTGTATTTCAACATTATTTCTTTGTTTTTGTTAATAATGTTTTGAATTTGTTCTTGTGTTAAAACTAATTCCCAATTATTTGCTTTTCCAATGTTAAAAAATGCTTTGGCTTTTTCGGGTTTTTCTTTAAAACCTTGCTCTTTTTCTTGTTTTTGTAAGTTTTCAAATTTACTGAATTCTATACTTTGTAGAATTTTTTTAGTATTTATTCCAATATTTAAGAATTTTAGTGTTTTTTTGAAATTTTCTAAAGGGTTTGAAAGTAAATCTTCGTATTTTATAATTAAAATAGGAATGTTTTTTTGTTCAGTCCACGATTTTACGTGTTCGCTCCAAGTTAGCAGTTTTTGTTGTAGTTGTGTTGCTTGTTTTTTTTCTGAATTAGAAAGTTTGTGGTCGCCGTTATTTAGTAAATCAATAGCTTTGTCTATTGTTGTGCCGTTATGGTTTGAATAGGAAATAGCTACATCTAAAGGATTGCGTAAAATATAAATTATGCCGGCAGAAATTTCTGTTGGAAAAATTGGTAAGCCTTTTGAATTAAAAGTATAAGCATCGTGCACTTTATTGTAACTCTTTTCTTTCAATTCGGAAGCTAATTCTATATAAATATCGGGGCGAATTAAATCTATTTCGGTAAAAGTTAAATCGGTTGAGTTTACTGCACAATAATTGTCGAACAAAACTCTGCTACTGGCAATTGCACCTGTGTTTATCTCATTTATTGAAATTGGTATGTCTTTTTTATTTAAATAGTTTGCTAAAAAAACACGAAACCATGTATTACCCGATTTTGGGTAAGAGGCTAACCAATATATTTTTTTGTTTTCCGAAATCATTATAAATAATATTCGCCACTAAAAACAAATGTAGCTGGTCCTTTTAGCCAAATATTTTTAAATGTGTTATCAACAACATCAAAACTAACTTTTAGGTTTCCGCCTTTAGTTTCTATATCGAAATTGGTGTATTTTTTATTAGATTTTTGCCAAGCACAAATAGCTACGGCTGTAACTCCGGTACCGCAAGAAAGTGTTTCATTTTCAACGCCTCTTTCGTAAGTTCCTACTTTTAGTTTGTTTTTAGTTAATTTGGCAAAATTAACATTTGTGCCTTCTTTTTTAAATAAATTACTATTTCTAATTTTTCTGCCATCATTAAAAACATCTATTGCATTAAAATCGTCAATAAACTTAACGTAGTGAGGAGAACCTGTATTTAAGTAAAAATCATTTTCAATAGTCTCAATTTCAGATAAATCAGTCATTTTTAAAGCAATAAAATTGTCGAAAATTTCGGCTTCGTGTAAACCATCAATTGCTGTAAACTTTGTTTTTTGGTTTATAATTCCGAGTTTTTCAGAAAAAGCAGTTATACAACGCCCACCATTTCCGCACATTGTGCCTTCAAATCCATCAGAATTAAAATACGTCATTCTAAAATCAGAATTTTTGTCATTTTCCAGAAGCATTAGTCCGTCGGCACCAATACCAAAATTTCTATGACACATATTAGCAATGTTTTTTTGCGATAAATGCACCTCGTTTTTGCGATTATCAATAATTATGAAATCGTTGCCACAGCCGTGATATTTAGAAAACTTAACAAGCATGTTAAACTTTTTTAATTTTTTTGTAAATGTAATAATTAGTTTAATCTTTGTGTAAATAATTAACAAACTAAAAACTTTTTTACAATGAAAAAAATATTTGGATTGGTTCTTATAAGTGTACTAAGTTCGGCTATTACACTTGGATTGTATCATTTTTTTTATAAAGAAAAAACTAATTCTGGTTTTTATTTTAATGATGAGATTAAAAATGATGGGAATTTTAGAAATGCATCTCTACCATCAATAGATGTTGATTTGAAATTTGCAGCAAAAAAATCGGTTGACGCTGTTGTTCACATCAAAAAATACGAAGAAAATACTTATACTTTAAGCGATTTGTTTTTTGGAATTCCGGCACAAAAAAATCAAGAAGATGTTTATGGATATGGTTCTGGCGTAATTATTAGCGATGATGGCTATATAATTACGAATAACCATGTTATAGCCAATAATAGTAGAATTGAGGTTGTTTTAAATAATGAAAAATCGTACACCGCTAAATTAATAGGCACCGACGAAGAAACAGATATTGCATTAATAAAAATTGAAGAAACAAATTTACCATTCTTAAAATACGGAAATTCAGATGTTTTAGAGGTGGGCGATTGGGTTTTGGCAGTAGGAAATCCATTTAACTTAAATTCCACTGTAACAGCAGGTATTGTAAGTGCAAAAGCCAGAAATTTAGATATGAATAGTCGTTCGGTAGAGTCGTTTATACAAACCGATGCTGCTGTAAACCCTGGTAATAGTGGAGGTGCTTTAGTAAATACAAATGGCGAACTTGTTGGTATAAATACATTAATATATTCAAAAACAGGTGGTTATATGGGTTATTCTTTTGCAATTCCTATTAATATTGTCGATAAAATTGCTAAAGATTTGATGGAATACGGAACAGTTCAACGTGCATATTTGGGAATAGCAACTGTAAATGTAGAAACCGAACAAGCAAAATCTATAGGAATAAATGCAAGTAAAGGCGTAGGTGTTTATTATGTAGACCCTAACTATTCTGCAGGGAAAGCTGGAATTGTTGCTGGCGATGTAATTATTAAAATAAATGATGAAGATGTAAAAAATAAAACTCAATTACAAGAAAAAATAATTTCGTTTCGACCTGGTGATAAAGCAAAAATAACTATTATTCGAGGTAATAAAGAAATTGATTTCTACCTAAAATTGACAAATAAAAATGGCGATTTGTCAATAATAAAATCAACAAGTATAGATATTTTGGGGGCTCAATTTGAAGAAATTTCTAATATTGAAAAAAAGAAGTATGGTTTAAATAACGGCGTAAAAATTAAATCGATAGATGCCGGTAAACTTAGAATGGAAGGCGTGAAAAATGGTTTTATAATTGTTTATGTGAACAAAAAAGCCGTTAAAAATGCCGAAGACATTAAAAAAATAATAGAAACAGATATTTCAAGTGGTGGAATATTAATTGAAGGCATTTATCCTAACGGACAACGCGGATATTATGCAATTGGATTAAATAAATGAGTTCAGTATAAAAGTTGTAAAGTTGTAAAGTT
>DYMG01000049.1:18415-19891 GCA_020721655.1 Paludibacter propionicigenes
AAAAACACTGATAATCAGGTATATAGATTATTTAACTGAAATAAAATAGGCTTTTTTATACCGGACTCATAAATAAATAAATAAATAAATAAATAAAAGACAAATGAAGAAAACTATTGTAATAGGAGCATCGGAAAACACATCGCGATATTCAAATATGGCGGTTAAAAAACTAATTGAATATGGGTACGAAGTTGTTCCTTTAGGTATAAAAAATGGAAAAATTGGAAATTTAGAAATTATTACAAATAAGCCAAAATTAGTTGATATTGACACTATTACATTATACGTTGGCGAAAAAAACCAAGTCGAATGGATTGATTATATTTTAACAATAAATCCAAAACGATTAATTTTTAATCCCGGAACTGAAAATAAAGAGTTCATAAAAATAGCTAAAGACAAAGGAATAGAAGTTAAACAAGCGTGCACATTGGTTATGTTAGATTTTGGACAGTTTTAGTATACGGTATATTTATCATAACTTAAATTTGATTTCATTATCTTTGTGCAAAAAATAATAACTATGTATAAAACAATAGAAACTTTAGATGAGTTTAGCTCAATATTAAAAGAAAATACAGGCGTTTTGGTATATTTTTCAAACGATACTTGTAATGTTTGCAAAGTTCTAAAACCACAAATTATAGAAATGCTTAAAGAAAACTATCCTAAAATACCATTTTACTACGTTGATATGTCGCTAACCCCAGAAATTTCAGCACAAAGTAGCGTTTTTACAATTCCTACAATAATAGTTTATTTTGATGGAAACGAAACCATTCGCAAAAGCCGACATATTGGAATTGGAGAATTAGTACAATCGATAGAACGACCATATAATTTAATATTTAACTAACATAAACAACAAAAAATGAACGATATACATCCTGTTTTCGAAAAAATGATAGGGCAACACGAAAAAGAAACATTTTTAAACCAAAAAGCAAAAGTAATTTGGTTTACAGGCTTGTCTGGCTCAGGAAAATCAACAATAGCGTTGAGTTTAGAAAAACGATTACACGAAAAAGACTTCTTTACACAAGTTTTAGATGGCGATAATGTTAGAACCGGAATAAATAATAATTTGGGCTTTTCTGAAGAAGATAGAACCGAAAACATTCGTAGAATAGCAGAAATATCTAAACTTTTTGTTAATTGCGGAATTATAACACTAAACAGTTTTGTTAGTCCAACAAATGCAATAAGAAAATTAGCAAAAGAAATAATAGGCAAAGACAATTTTATCGAAATTTTTGTAGATACTCCAATTGAAATTTGCGAACAACGCGATGTGAAAGGATTGTATAAAAAAGCGAGAGAAGGTAAAATTAAAGACTTCACAGGAATAACATCACCATTTGAAGCTCCTAAAAACCCCGATTTAACAATAAAAACAGAAAATAGAACAATTGAAAATTGTGTTGAAGAAGTTTTTAATTTTATAGTGTTAAAAATTAAAAGCAAAGTATAATA